>JAKLPW010000370.1 GCA_022013675.1 Anaerolineae bacterium
CGTTGAAGACTGGAGCGGCAGGCGGAGGATGAACGTGCAAGATGCCTTTCAATGCACTGACCAGCGACTGGAAGGTAAGAACATCATGCTGATTGATGACGTGTGCACCACCGGAGCTACCCTGGAGGCCTGCGCTCACGCTCTATATGAGCAGGGCAGCCAAGTTGTGTGGGCCCTGGTCCTAGCCCGCGAGCACCACGATCACTAGTGAGCATTTTTAGCGATTGACATTTGCCACAAAAGCTTATACAATAGTACTGTAGTGAACTCCGTAACGCTTCTCTTGCCACATGAAGTCAGTATCTCATCTCGACTGTTCTTCATTATCCTCAGAAGATGATCAGATTGCTTGCTCATTCCAACGAAAACCCAGAAGCTGTAACAGAGAGAAGAAAGGAGCAATACCAGATGTTTACCCCGACCATCAAAGCCAAGAATCTGGAGATCAATGACTTCCTGAGAAACTACGTCGAGAAGAAAGTCGGCAGACTGGATCGCTACCTCACCGATATTGCAGAGTGCAGAGTCGAGCTCGCCGTAACAAACGCCAAGAACGCCAAGCATCGTCAGATAGCCCAGATTACCGTTAGGAGCAGTAGCGGCACTATCCTGAGAGCAGAAGAACGGTCCGCTGATATGCTCGCTTCTGTTGACGCCGTAACCGACAAGATGTACCGTCAGATCGCCAGATTCAAGGGCAAACGCCATCGTGGACGTGGCCGCGCCCAGACAGCCATGGAGAGAGAGCTACCCGGGACAATGCCAGAGGAAGAACAAGGTCCCGCCATCGTCCGAGTCAAACGCTTCAAGGTCACATCCATGATTCCCGAAGACGCTATTGAGCACATGGAGCTTCTCGGGCATGACTTCTTCGTTTTCTACAACCCTGATTCCGAGAACATAGACATTGTGTACCGCCGTCAGGACGGCAATTATGGCCTGCTGGAACCTCAACTAACATAATTGCTCAATACTCTCACCACAGGGGTCAAGTGATGGGTCTCTTCTTCCATCCTTGACCCCTTGCTAGCACAAGGTCTTACTACTGAACCAGCGAAATGCCCATGGATACAGGAATCGCATTGCTCCTTTTCGCGGGAGGAAAAGAGAATAGCCAGGCGGAGGCCCTTGTCACAGGCGCGCGCCGGGCGGCTGCCCTGGACACCATCGCCACCGCGCGGGATATCCCTGATATTGGACGAATCATCGTCTCGACCGATTCGCCTGACTTCGCCCATCAGCTCAACAGGCGGCATGTTCAGGTGGAACTCGATGCTCCCGATGAACCTTTCCACTTCGGTCGTCGGCTTCAGAGTATCATCACACAATACCAGGTACGCAAAGCCATCTACATGGGCGGAGGTAGCGGGGTTCTCCTCTCCCCGAGTCAGTTGGCTGGCATTGTCTCAAAGCTCAAAAACGCAGAGAGGCTGCTGCTAGTGAACAACCACTACTCTACGGACTTTGCCGCCTTCACACCAGCCGATGTAGTACAATCCATCGAACCCCCACCTACCGATAATGACCTGAGTTTCAGGCTCGCGGAAGCCGGATTGGAACCCAGCCTCCTTCCCCGTTCCGCTGCTACTATGCTGGATATCGATACTCCCACCGATCTAATGACCGCCACTCTACACCCACAACTCGGCTCTCACACACGCCTATACATAGAAGCCTCCGGATTGGATATTACTCGCGTGAGGCGTATCACAGCTATCCTTCAGGACTCCACGGCAGAGCTCTTCGTGCTAGGGCGTGTGGCCTCTTCCGCCTTCGCCTACCTAGAAACCAGAACCTCCTGTCAGACACGATTGCTATGTGAAGAGCGAGGCATGCGAGCAAGTGGAAGACAGGCACGCGGAGAGGTACGCTCGCTGGCAGGACTTTGCCTCAACGAATGGGGTCCCCATAGATTCGTGCGCGAACTAAGCCGTCTCTGCGATGGGGCTCTGATTGATTCCCGTGTGCTCTTTGCCCATCGAGGGTCATGGCCCAGCACAGAGGACCGCTTCAATTCAGATTTGCTGCGACCGGAGAACATCCGCGACCCCTTCGTACGTCAATTCACAGAAGCGATCCAGGAAGCCACCATTCCTATCCTCCTGGGGGGGCACTCCCTGGTCTCCGGGGGTCTTTACGCACTAGTCGAAGCATCACAGAACAACCTCGGCACAGAAGGCAGGGGATGTACCGATGGATAACGGGGCCGTTCGCCGCACGGTACAGTCATACAATCAAATTGCTGGGAAGTACGCTGCCAAATGGTTCGACGAGCCGGTTGTGGAGCCATATCTGAACCGATTCATCCCGCTCGTGCAAGACCGTGGCTGGGTGGCCGACGTCGGCTGTGGGCCAGGCCGAGACCTGGCCTACCTGCTCAAACATGGAGTACCCACCATCGGCATTGACTTATCCATGAACATGCTCGTAGAAGCCCGGAGAAGGGTTTCGGAGGGAGCCTACATCCTGGCAGACTGCCGCCAGCTACCATTCCGCTCTGATTCCTTGGCGGGCATCTGGGCCTGCGCCTCGCTCCTTCACCTACCGCGATCCGATTTCGTCCTGGCATTATCGGAGTTCGCACGAGTGCTATACCATGGGCATCTTTTCCTTGGCCTGAAGGAGGGCGAAGGGGAACAATGGACACGAGGAACCGACGGTAGCGACCGATTCTTCACATACTACCGCTCCTCTGAGATAGAGTCCGCTTTGGGGCGAGCGGGTTTTGAGCTCATCGAACTGATTCGTAACATCGACCCTTCGGCGTCTGGCACAACCTGGATCAACGCATACGCGGAACAGGCTAAATCATTATGAAAAACCGTACCTCGGCGACTCACACTCCTACCGTTCTCATGATTTGCACCGGCAATATCTGCCGTTCACCCATGGCCGAAGGACTCTTGCGTACCCGGCTTACACGAGAAGGTCTGGCTGACCAGATACAAGTGCGCTCATCCGGTACCCATGGAATAGATGGTTCGCCCGCCAGCTCCTACGCCATCGTAGCACTACATCAAATGGGCATAGATATCCGGGGACATCGCGCCCGCACAGTGACTCAACAGGCCATTGATGAAGCCGACCTGCTGCTGGTTATGACCCACGGCCACATCTCATTCATCAAGCAACACTTCAGACGCACTGAAAGTAAACTCTACCTGCTGAGCGAGATGATCGGTCAGGATTTCGACGTTGACGATCCCTATGGGGGGCCGGAGACAGAATATGCCCAGTGTGCTCACCAGTTATCCAACATTGTCGAGCAGGGGTTGCAGAGCATCTTGCACCTACTGCCATCCTTCACCGCTGCAGGTGCTTCGTATCCCCCGCTAGCATCAACCAACAAGGGCAACTATTAGCGCCGCTGCTGATAGGCCTCTGCGCGGGCACCGAGTCCTATTCCGCTTCTGAGCTGATGATGTCGCCAGATGAAGTCCCATCACCGCCTGCGACCCCCCCATAGTTTCTCCGCTACCTCCTCTTTGCGCTGCTGGTTGGCCAAAGGAATCAGTTGACCTATCTGACTGGATAGGTTATTCCGCCGCCGGCATTGTGCCACTGACGACGATCAGATCAATATCCTCAATGCAGTGCTGATCACCATCGAACCGACAAAGGTGACCACTTCCAGGCAGGGAGCTGGTGAACCGACTCAGATTGTATCTATCCACCTGGGTGAGCCCAACCCAGCACTGATCAGGATACCTCGACGGCGTAGGAGCCCCAACTGCAAGGGCCCGTCCACTGAACACTGATCAGCCGGTGGCCTTCCCAAGGGCCAGCGAAGCTGTCGGACGTCGCTGACAGTGGTTATGGATGGGTTATGATACGCCACATTCTCCACCCCATGGCATCAAACCTCGAACAACCCCTCTAGACGTGCACCACCGTCAAGCAACCTGGGTGGCCAGCCTTTCGGGGGATTGCTGAACCTGGTCTCCGTGGCACTCGATGCGAGTTCGCTTGTCTGCCCGCAACTGGCTCATTGTCAAATTGCTGTCAACACCTTGACCTGAGTTTCTTTCGCTACTGTCACAAACTGCGGCCCGATTTGCGTCATAACTAGTGATAGTGTGCTCATTTACGCAATTTGTGCAGGTGCGCCAGCGAACAGTCGAATTGAGCCACGCGCAGAATTAAGGTGCGGTTTATGCCTGATTAACACACCCTTTACGCCAAAGCGGCTCCATCTGTGTCATAGTAGGGATGACATGGACCTGCTGAGATTGAGACACAAAAGGCTTCGGCCTTCAGGAAGAGGAACAGACGGGGGTGCAGTAGCAGTGACCAAACCTAATGTGTGCCGCAAGTGGGAAATGCTCGTACTCGTGTCCATCGTCGCCTTCATGGCGCTTGGCCCGGCACCTCGCGTTGCAGAAGCTGCCGGTGACAACGGCTACTACGTGGCGACCGATGGCAATGATTCCGACCCGGGCACACTGTCTCAGCCGTGGCGAACCGTCCAACACGCGGTTGAGACGGTAACCGCCGGCGACACAATCATTATCCGCGCGGGGGCCTACGACGAGAGCGTGAACTTCAGCGTGTCCGGCCAAGAAGGCGCCCCCATCGTGCTCACTGCTTATCAAGATGAACTGGTGACGATCGACGGGGGACAGTATCCCGCGCTGGTGGACAAGAATAGCACACAATACTGGACCGTCGAAGGATTCGCCCTGGACAGCGATGCTGGGTTAACCATAGACCTTGGCGGATGGGGATGGTGCGAAACCCGTCACTGGATTATCAGGGACAACTACCTCATCGGCAGCATTGGGATCACCGGAAGCTACAACATCGTTGAGGGAAACGAGATCGATGGCAGCCAGCACAAAGGGTCTGAGTTCGGTATAAGGGAATGGACTGAGGCAAGTCATCATAATCTTTACAGGAATAACGAGATTCACCACTTCTATAACCGAGCCATCTGGAGCATGTACTTCACTCACGATTCTGTCTTTGAGGGCAACCATATTCATGACATGGGCGCACAGGGCATAGACCTTGATGGATTCAGCACCGTTGTGTGGAGACACACGGTCAGAAACAACCACATCCATGATTGTGCTCAGAACGGAATTTCACTGGAAAACGCTTTCGATACTGTTGTTGAGAATAACATCATCCACGACAATCCTGGTTTGGGCATCGAGGTCATTAATTACGGGGGAGAAGTAGGGGCCCAGGAGAGCACTGACGATAGGTGCAAGGCGGGCGGTGAGAGTGGCCAGTATGGCGACACAGACGGCGACAATGATTGTAGAGGAAATATCACAGGAAACATCATACGGCAGAACCTCATCTACAACATAGACTGGCTTGGCGCTATCTGCATATGGTATGCAGGTGGCGTGAGCGTGTTGGGAAACACAATCGTAGTTGGCGAAGGCAACAATGCGGCAGGCATAAACATAGGTCACTCCTCTCCAGAGATCAGAATACAGAACAACATCATCTCGGAATGCGACTGGGGCGCTATCAATGTTCAGAGCACGGATTCT
Organism: Anaerolineae bacterium; assembly: GCA_022013675.1. Classification (GTDB taxonomy): domain Bacteria; phylum Chloroflexota; class Anaerolineae; order JAKLPW01; family JAKLPW01; genus JAKLPW01. Next base: position 5,505 of record JAKLPW010000370.1, read on the forward strand.
CTTGCAGAGGACTCCCATAACCTGCTCAGTCAGTCTGGCTGGAGAGGCGACTATCGAATAGCTGACACTGATTACGACCTTGTTGAATACCAAAGCATGACCGTCAAGGGGCAGAGTTCCATTGCCGCAGATCCCGGCTTCATTGACCAGGCCAGTGCCGACTTCCGTCTTCTCGCGGACAGCCCGGCTATCGATGCAGGTACTGACATTGGGCTGGCCACGGATTTGAACGGAGGGTCCAGGCCCCAAGGACTAGACTATGATATAGGTACGTTTGAATATACTGGCCCGCTGCCACCAACGCCTACCCCGCTGCCACCAACGCCTACCCCCACTCCAACGATTGCGCTGCCCGCAGAGATCGCGTTGCACTCCGGCTGGAACCTCGTCTCGGTGCCGGTGCACCCCAGCGACACTTCTGCAGAGGCAGTGCTCTCCACCATCGCTGGCGAATATGACCTGGTCTATGCTTACGATGCGTCTGACGAAGCATCGCCCTGGAAGCAACTGGACCCTTCTGTGCCCTCTTTCGCTAACGACCTGCTGACGATTGACGAGACGAAAGGACTGTGGCTCCATGGTACTAGCGCAACAACGTGGACCTTCCCGGACTACACGCCCCCTGCAGGCATAATCCCGCTTCACCCGGGCTGGAACCTTGTGGGATATCCATCCTCGGACGCCAAGCCCGTCGCCGAAGCGCTGGCTTCAATAGAGGGCAAGTATACACTGGTCTACACCCAAGACCCATCCGACCAAGTTGATCCCTGGAAGATGTTCAATCCCGCAGCTCCTCCCTGGTCCAACGAGCTGACGCAAATGGTGCCCGGATGCGGTTACTGGATTCTGATCACCCAGCCTTGCGAGCTGTCGCTCAACGGTGCCGGGGATCCCGTATCATCTCAGTATCGCTCTCAGAAAGTGGATGCTGCAGCCTACCGAGGTCAGGCGGACACTGTCAATGGATCAACCGAGATCCTCGAACCGCCTCCGATGCCCGGCGGCCTCCGGGGACCAATCCAAGTCAATGGCGCTGGCTAACGATGCTGAACCAGCTAGCCAGCCGCCGTATGGCCGAAAGCTGACCTGCTAGGGCACGACAAACATGCTCTACTGTCCCAGCTTGACCCAGACGACTCCGGGTTACTTGGCGCGGGCATCGGTTGTGAGTCTGACCTGAACCCCGTCGGCGCGCCAGCGGGCACTCCACGCTGCCAGCCAAGATCGATGAAACCAATCAGACCGATGGCTCTGGTGGATTGCGCGACCTGTTTGACGCATGCAGATGGAGAAAGCTCAGGCCACACTCTGCAGCATCACCCCAGGTGTCTGACTGCCGCCGAGATGTGGGAGCATACCACACTGTGGCGGACACGACATGGTAGGAGATGACAGAGCGTTCTTTTCTTCTCATGCCACCTTCTTCCCAAGCCCGTGTTCGCTGTGCCTCAATCTGTGCCTCGACCCAAGGATGTGTGAGTGAGAAACCTTCCTTGAAGGCAAACCTGGCCCGCCAGCCAATCGAGTGTATCCTCGCAGCACTGAAGTTCCTCGACTGAACACCCGTAGAGCCATCAATAGACTTGCTCTTGATCTCCTTGCCTGACATCTCAGCTACTGTAGTCACCAATTCATTCACAGACATATGCTGAAGAGCACTGATATTGGCCGATCTTTCACTATCAGATTGCACCAACTGACAGGTATTCGCGACCATATCACTGACAGCGGTATAAGAACGGTTTGCCGTTCTGTGGCCCCATACTTCAATCGTGCCACCACCCTGCACTTCGGCCCTCTTTCCAGGGTTTCCCAGACCTCATCTCCGTGGCAGTCTGTGCGGAGCTTCCTGTCTGCCCATATCTGACTCATTGTCATGTTGCTGTCAGGAACTTGACCTGAGTTCGTCCCGTTTCCGTCATAGATTGCGTGGCGCTTTACGTCATTTTTCGTCATCTCTACTGTATAATATAATCATGGTGCGTCATGCGACTTTTGCGAACGCTAGCGATCAGGCGAGTCGGGCCAAGCGCACAATTAGGACTACGTTTGCAAGAGATTCATGCGCCTTTTGCGCCTCAGCGACCCTTACTGTACCACAGCAGGGAGAGAAACGGTAGGCCAGTCTTCGGTCTTCACGGGGAGGAACAGACGGAGGAGGAGCGGCAGTGACTGAACCCAATGCGCACCGCAAGTGGGTAGTACTCGTGTCCGTTGTCATCTTCTTGACGCTTGGCTCAGCACCTCGCGTTGCAGAAGCTGCCGGTGGCAGTACATACTACGTGGCGACCAATGGAAATGATACCGATCCAGGCACATTGTCTCAGCCGTGGCGAACCATCCAACACGCGGTTGAGCACGTGAGTGTGGGCGACACGATCATTGTCCGTGAAGGCACCTACGACGAGAGCGTGAACTTCAGCGTGTCCGGCCAGGAAGGCGCCCCCATCGTGCTCGCTGCTAATCAAGATGAACAGGTGATAATCGACGGGGGAGAGTATCCCGCGCTGGGGGACCAGACTAGCACACAATACTGGACCATCGAAGGATTCGTTCTGGATAGCGATGCTGGGTTGACCATTGACCTCGGTGATTGGGAATGGTACCAGACTCATCACTGGATTATCAGGGACAACTACATCATTGGTAGCGTTGGAATCTACGGAAGCTACAACATCGTTGAAGGAAACGAGATTGATGGCAGCCAACACAAAGGGTACGAGTATGGCGTGAGAGATTGGACTGAAGCAAACCACCACAATCTCTACAAGAACAACCACATTCACGACTTCTACGACCGAGGCATCTGGAGCATGTACTTCGCTCACGACTCCATCTTTGAGGGCAACCACATTCATGATATCGGTGGGCAGGGCATAGACCTTGATGGATTCAGCACTGTTGTGTGGAGGCACACGGTTAGAAACAACTACATCCACGATTGTGGTCAGAAGGGAATTGCTATAGAAAACGCATTCGAGACCGTTGTTGAGAACAACGTCGTCCATGACATTGCCGGCTTCGGCATCGAGGTCATCAACTACGGGGGAGAGGTCGGGAACGAGGAGAACATTGAAGATAAGTGCAGGGCTGGAGGCGAGAATGACCAGTATGGCGATACAGACGGCGACAATGATTGTAGAGGCAATATCACAGGAAACATCATAAGGCAGAATCTCGTCTACAACATAGGGAGAGTTGGTGGGATCTGTATTTGGTATGCAGGTGGCGTCAGCATATTGGGCAACACGGTTTCTGTCGGTGCGACTGACGGGGTAGCCGCCATAATCATCCACGACGGGCAATACTGTCCCGAGATCAGAATGCAGGGCAACATCATTTCGGGTTACAATACGTGCCCTATCAGTGTTCACAGCACGAATTCGCTCACACAGGATTCCCACAACCTGATATACCAGCCTGGGGGGCCGTGCGCCTACTATACAGGCGGCAGTAGTTACAGCCTTTCTCAGTATCAAGACATGACAGGCAAGGGGCAAGGTTCCATTGCAGCAGACGCTCGATTCGTTGACCGTTCAGGCAATGACTTTCACCTCTTCTGGGACAGTCCGGTCATAGATGGTGGCATTGCCATTGGGCTAAGCACCGATTTGGACGGAGGGTCCAGACCTCAAGGACTGGACTATGATATGGGTGCGTATGAGTTTGCTGAGTATGCCCAGGCCATCTCAATCCCGCTGCACTCCGGCTGGAACCTCGTCTCGGTACCGGTGCGCCCCAACGACACTTCTGCAGAGACAGTGCTCTCCACCATCGCTGGCAATTATGACCTGGTTTATGCTTACGATGCGTCTGACGAATCTGCGCCCTGGAAGAGTCTTGATCCCTCTGTGC
>JAKLPW010000371.1 GCA_022013675.1 Anaerolineae bacterium
AGCCTCTTCGGAAAGCTCGTCGTTGAGAAGCCACGCAGGCATGGGAGCGAACGAACGCGGTGGAGCCACGAAGGTGCTCCTCAACTCAGTATGCTCATTGGACATCGTCCCTGACCTCCCTAAAAGATCAGAAACCAGGTTTTGGGATGCGTACGAAGAACAGTGCTAGTTGCACGTGTTCTGACGGATCCGGGGTATCCCTCCCGCAATGGGAAAAACCTGGTTTCTTAACCTCCCAACCTTACTGCCTAAGATACTCAAAAAGCCGCCACGATTCGGCCCCAGCATAGGCAATAGCGATAGCCTTCACCGTCTTGCCCGCCCAGCAGGCAAGTAAGAACTTCCAGACGGGAAAATGCAGCGCGCCAGCCGCAATGCCCGCCAGGTCAAAGACCGGGTTAGGTATAACCGATAGGATGAAAATCGTCAAGTAGCCGTGGCGGAGCATCCACTTCTCCATCTTCGCATATAGGGCCTTGTCTTCGATAGCGGCGCTCCCGCCGTAACCGGCCAGATAGCCGCTCAGCTCCCCAATGGGTTCGGCCACGCCCGATACAAGCCCAACTAGCAGAGGATGAAAGAGCGTGCCCCCCGCAAATACAGCCACCAGGCTAGGCACGGGGAAAAGCACCGTCGCGTTTCCAACCACACTTATGATGAATATCCCCACGTATCCATACGTGGAGAGATCCAGGAGCTGGTCACGATAGTGAATGATGGCCCCGGTGATCAGCACCGAGAAGGCAATCGCCAGGACAGGACGAATCCACCGCCTCAGGCCCGTGGGCGTTAGACTGGCTTTCTCCTCAGTATTGCCGCCTCGTTCCACGTCTGCTCCTTCAGCATAAGGGCAGGTTTACGTCGGGCAATCGCATTTGCGAGCCCTCAGCGTGGAAGAAACCAGATTGTGTAAGCTTTGAAAAAACTCACTGCTCAACAGGACCCCAGCTTGCAGTACCTCTGTCCCCTCGAGCAATCCAAAAACCTGGTTTCTTTGCCCCCGCGAGGCAAATGCGATTGTCCTGCCCCTACTGATCAAGTGGAATGTCTATTCCTCTGTTATACTAATAGTAACGATCAGATCCCCAGGCTCAGTGTCCGTGGCAGGATCACGCTCTCTAAGAGAGCGCAACACGTCCATGCCCTCGCGCACCTTTCCGAAGACCGTATGGAGATCGTCCAGATGCGGGGTCGGTCCATACGTGATGAAGAACTGACTCCCATTCGTGCCAGGCCCCGAGTTGGCCATCGAAAGGATGCCCTCCGAGTCGTGACGCAAGTCGGGATGGAATTCGTCCTCGAAGCTGTAGCCCGGCCCGCCCCTGCCGGTGCCCGTCGGATCGCCGGTCTGGGCCATGAAGCCCGGGATGACACGATGGAAGGTCACGTTGTCGTAATACCCTTGCCGGGCCAGGAAAACGAAGTTGTTCACCGTTTTCGGGGCCTTATCGGCGAAGAGGTCCACAACAATGTCACCCTTCTCAGTATTGATGGTAGCTGTGTACTTCTTGGTTGCATCGATTTCCATCGCGGGCGATTCCGACCACTGCTTAACTTTCTCCTCGATCTCAGACCCTGAGTCACGTATTACGAAATACCACACGCTAACAACCACACCTATCAAGACGCAAGCGACGACCACGAGAAACCAGGTGCGCTTCCAGAGGGGCTTTTCTGCTTTGGCAACCTTGGTTCGCGAAGGAGTACCCTTCTTCGTAGAGGTCTTCCGACTCCCACGCGATGCGGTCTTCTTCTGCTTGGACTTTTTCTTCTTCGATCTCCTCCTGCCCATGGTTCACTCCTCCCTATGAGATCATGACTTCGGCAGTGGTGCACCCACCCGAAGTATCCGCCCGTCTCGCCGCGTACCACTGGTCGCGTTCACGCAGTCAACTATGAGAGAAGCGTGCTCCGCGATCCAGGCATAATCATGGATCGAGTGACCCGCCACGATGACCACGCAATCCTGCTGCTCCAGGAATCCCTCGCTCAGAGGACACGACTCCATCTCAACACTCTCACGATGGAAGGCATCGCCTCCCACGTGGAAGACTGGTACGTGGGGATCATTGTAGGTCACTTCAGCGCCTCTATCAAGTAGCAACTCGATGATCCGCCCAGAGGGGGAGTTGCGGGCATCATCCACGTCCCGCTTGAAGGCGACGCCCAGGATCAGAACTTGCGCGCCGAGAAGGTTCTTGCCCTGCCGGTTGAGTCCATCACGAATGATACCCACCACATGATAGGGCATGCCCTGGTTTACCTCGGCTGCTAGCTCGATGAACTTGGTATAGAAATCGTACTCCCGCGCCTTCCAGGAAAGATAGTAAGGATCCACCGGAATGCAGTGCCCCCCCGTTCCGGGCCCCGGATAGAAGGGCATGAAACCAAATGGCTTTGTGGACGCCGCCTGAATGACCTCCCAAATGTCTATATTCATCCGCTCGCTTAGCAGCGCCAGCTCGTTCACCAAAGCAATGTTGACACTGCGGAAGATGTTCTCCAGCAGTTTGGTCATCTCGGCCGCGCGGGGCGTAGATACCACGTGCACGTCCTTCGTCAGATGCGCCAAAATGAGGCGCGCCAGTTCAGCGCAACGCGGGGTCAGTCCCCCTACTACCTTGGGAGTATTGGCCACCGAGTAGACTCGATCTCCAGGGTTGATGCGCTCAGGCGAGAAGGCCAGGAAGAAGTCCTCGCCCGCCTTCAGACCGTTCCTCGACAAGATAGGGAGCACGACCTCCTCCGTAGTGCCCGGATAGGTCGTGCTCTGCAGGATGATGAGCTGGCCCTTCTGCAGGTGCTCCGTGATGCCTTCGGCTGCGGAGATGATGAAAGAAAGGTCCGGCGCTTTCATCGCGTTGAAGGGCGTCGGCACGCAGATGAAAATGATGTCCATAGACTCTATGGCCCCATAGTCACTGGTGGCAGTAAGTCGCCCCCGACTGATCTGCTCGGCCACATCGCCGCTTTTCACATCCTTGATATAGCTCTCTCCCCGGTTGATGGCCTCTACCTTCCGGGCATCCACGTCCAAGCCTGCCACGTTGAAGCCCACCCTGGCCAGTTCAACGGTCAGGGGAAGGCCAACGTAGCCGAGACCGATGACGCAGATGCGTGCGGACAGATCCTCTATTCTCTCTTCAAGCGCCATTTCCAACCACCTCCCAAGACCTCCGAGGTTTTCGCTGCCAACCCTCCCGCAGGTTTCCTTCAAAGAACTTTCGCCCCAGCGACGATCTGACTCGCTAAGACAGACATGCCCTGCGATGCACCCAAACCTGCGAGGTTTTGCTGCCAACCCTCCCGCAGGTTTCCTTCAAGGAACTTTCACCCCAGCGACGATCTGACTCGATAAGACAGACATGTCCTGCGATGCACTCAAACCTGCGGGAGGGTGAGCGCGCTATTCACAGCCCAGCAACCTCTTCCAACCGGCCAAGCCCCCAAATACTGAGAATGAGTACCGCAACTCCGATCGCATACCCCTCGAAGACAGAAGCCTGCGTCAAGAACATTGCTATCACGCCCAGAGCACCGCAGATCAGGTAAAGCACCAACACAGCCTCCCTTTGGGTCAGGCCCATGGCCACGAGACGATGCGAGACATGGTCCTTGCCTGGGGTCGTAAGAGGATTCTTTCCTCCCCGTAGCCTGGAGATCACCACAAGGGTTGTATCGAAGATGGGCAGCCACAACACGATGACGGGAATCATCCAGGTAACGAAATCCACGTTAGCGGGGAATCGCAGCTTGATCCCCACGGCGGCAAGCATGAATCCCAGGAAGAGACTGCCTGAGTCCCCCATGAAAATGCTGGCCGGATTGACGTTGTAGAAAAGGAAACCGATACAGGCCCCCAGTGTAGCCGCCGAAAGGCTCCCCACCAGATACTGACCACTCATAGTCGAAAGCAGGAAAAAGAAAGCCGAAGCCACAGCTCCTATCCCACCCGACAGACCGTCCATGTTATCCAGTAGGTTCATGGCGTTGGTGATACCCACGATCCAGAGTATCGTCACGGTGATGTTCAGCGCAGCATAGGGGAGGAATTGGACCTGCACGCCCGACGCGACCAGGATGCCGGCGGCAGCAGTTTGCCCCAGGAGCTTGACCACAGGGCGTATGGAGCGATGATCGTCCCATATTCCCATAAAAGAGACCAGACTCGCGCCAACCAAGATACCCACCAGCTCACGTATATAGAAATAATCGTAAACTACAAGCGCAACGATAGAGGCAATGTAGATAGCCACACCGCCTAGCAGAGGCGTGGGTCTCTTGTGGACCTTACGCGCGCTGGGCTGATCTATGATCCCCAGGCTCAGCGCAAGCCGCTTTGCCAGCGGCGTGCCCCCTATGGCCAGGAGTAGTGCACTGAAAAAAACCAGCATGTATCGAGTCATGAGTTATCTGGCAGAGACTATCAAACCTTAGGCATGTACACGTCTACCCTCTGCCCTTGCTCCTCTCTGTGATGCGGTTTCACCCGCCGGATCGCAATTGCTTCAACTGCTCCAGGTACTCTTCCATAGAAGCTTTCTCGCCCTCCGGAGCCAGATCGAGGGCCGTCGTGGCCTCAGCGATGGCTTCATCGATTTGCCCCAGTTGCTGGTACAGAATCGACAGGTTCTTGCGCGTGGGATAGTCCCCAGGAACACTCTCTGCAACAATGAGATTCTCACGCAGAGCCTCTTGTATCTTTCCCTGCAAAGAGTAGATATAGCCCAACGAACTGTGAGTCTGTATCTGATTGGGACGTAACTCCAACACTCGCAGATAGGCCTCCTCTGCCTCCGACAACTTATTCTGCGCCAGATAGAGGTCTCCTATCAGTAGATAGGTCTGATAGAACTGCTCATCCAAGGCCAGCGACTGCTGGTACCTCTGCATAGCCTGTTCCTCATCGCCCAGGCTGCGACAAATTAGGCCCCATTCATTGAAAAGCTGGGCATTGCTTGGGCTAAGCTCGACGGCCTGCCGATAGTACTCCGCGGAGCGAAGGAAGAAGTCCCGTCGCTGGTCTTTGTCAGTGGCCATGTTGCCTTGTATGCGGTTGAGCCGGGCTAAATTGGCCGTATGGTCAGTGTTCAACGGGTTAAGTTCCCGTGCGCGCTCCAGCGTCGCTTGCCCCTCATTCAACAGGAACAACTTAGTATCTTTATCGCTGGTGACCTCCGCCCACTCCAATAACCCTTTACCCTTGAAAAGGTAGTAATGGTCCTGTGTAGGTGCATAGTGTATCGCTTGCTGATAGAGCGCAATAGCGATCTCATAGGCCCTGACGCGCTCATCCTCGCTGAGGCCGTAGTACGCGTAACCCTCGGCCTTCTTGTGGTAACCCTCCCAGGCCTGCTTGTAGTAGATGTCGGCCCGGATGGGGCTGACGTTGGTGACGAATATGGCCAGGAGGGCTACACCAGCCAGACCAGCGTACATCAGCCAGTTGAGCCAATTACCTTGCTTGCGCTTCCGCAGAGGCCGGGCAGATGCAGAGAACAACGCCAGGGCAGTAACCAGCAACAGAAGGAAAAGTGCGACATAGAAAAGGATGATGGTCGTGCCTGCATCCATGCCCGCTTTCAGACGTGACACGTGGATCATGACCAAGATAGCAGGAATCGCGATTGTAATCAGAGCATAAGTACCGCCGCGCTTTAGCCACCATTCACCGTTGAGAGCGTTCTCGTCCTGCTGAGCGGCGCTGGTCACATAGAGGAAACCTCCCGCAAGCCATGTGACAGCAAAGAGCCAGAACAAGCCAAAGGAGGACTGAGAACTGCCACTGGCGTTCATGGTGCTCAGAGCCGACCAGATCACTCGCACAGGATTGGGATCTCCGGTGGGATTGGTGATGTAATCAAACCCCGCGATGGTGAGTATCATCGCGGCTACCAGGCAACAGGAGACAAAAGCCATCACTAGAGACGGGGACGATTGACGCGCCTGCACAGGAGATGATTTGCGGCGTCTTCTGCCCCTCGAACGAGACGGAGCTTCGCGCAGCATCGCGACAGGAATTGGCTGAACCACGGTGCTAGACTGTCCGGTCCCCAGTAAGACCATGATAGCGGCAAAGACCCAGAAATACGTCCGCGTGGCAGCGATAGCGATGCCGAAGTGAATCTCAATAAAGTGCCCGACGATGCTAGCCAGTAGCGCCACCAGGAGCAACGCATTCCCTTCTTTGCCCTGACCTTCCGGGACCTCGAAGAAAAGCACCTGGATGAAGAGATAGGCAAACAAGCCCACGATGAACCCTGCCGGAAGCCCTACGCCGGCAAACCGCCAGGTGCCGTCCAGCCACCGAGGCAGCAGCAAGCCAAGAAGTGCCCCTCCCACCACCAGAACAACAAAGAGCCTGGCCTGCCGCCATGTCTTCACCAATCCCAACCACTTGAGACCATAATAGAAGATGCTGCTGAACAAGAACATGTATACGACGAGGCCGGTGACGCCGGTGATAACCAATGCATCCAGGGTTTCGTTATGGGAACGGTCCGGGGAGGCATTGCGCGCCTCGTAATGAGCCAGTTCGGGAGGGTAGAACTCGTTGTAGGCCACATACATGGATTCCGGGCCGTAGCCAACAACCATGCGCAACGGATCAGAAGTGATCAGGTTGACGGCCCCGTCCCAAATCAAGGCCCGAACCTTGCCGGTACCCGACTCGATCTCCAGCAATCTCCCCAGGCGGCCAACGTAAGGGATCTCGCGAAAGCCCGGGAATGGAGTGCCAGGGATATTCAGCAAGAGCAAGACCGAAGCAAGAATGACGGCAAGGCCAACGATCGCCAATGACACCCGGCGTCGCCCCTTGATGATGGTCCATAGGAGAAGGAAAAATGGCAAGGCCCCCAGAAAGCCCAGAATAGGTCCGCGGCTCTGAGTGAAGAAAATGCAGACCAACTGAGCGGCCAGGATGAGCGCATAGGTTCCCATACGCAGGAACGGGGCCACCGACCGGCGAAGATAGACCGAGAACAAGGTCGTCGTGACCATGAAGATGAGACCGATCATCAAGCCACGCGTAAATCCGACCAGGGCCCATGCTATGACTTGCATGCAGAATAGGAGGCCAATCCC
>JAKLPW010000372.1 GCA_022013675.1 Anaerolineae bacterium
CCAAGGATGACGCGCAGTGGCACCGCCTGAGACCGCATCCGGGTGATGAGGCCAATCAGTTCCGCGCGGTGCCGGGGCAGGAGGTCAATAGAAAGGATCAGAGTAGCGCCAGGATTAGCGCTAACGAGGTGGCTGAGATTCATGGAGGCGGGTCCGCTGAAACCGAATTGGGTGAACATCATGTTGCCAACGGTCTCACCCAGGACCTGCCCACGCTCGAACAACGTCAGCCCCACGTCCAGCCGCACGCCTTGGAGCTTGTAGAGGTGCTTCACGTCAGCGATGATGGGTGCCAGAGCCGGGCGGACGGGGTTGATCGCGTGACCCAGCCTTGTCAGGACAGGGAACAGAGAACCCCGTGAGCCCAAGGCCGGATACGCTTTCCCTCCGCTGGCCACGATGACTCGATCTACAGTCTGGGTGCGCGGTCCTCCTGCAACGGTAAGAGTGAACTTGCCGCCGGTTGGACTTATGTCGGCAACCTTGGTCTTCAAGCGCACATCTACTCCCGCCAAATCCAACACAGCAGCCAGAGCATCCGCCACAGTAGCGGCCGGGTTGGAGAGGGGATAGCACCAGCCATCAGGAGTAGCGTAGGTGGGGATGCCCAGCTCATGCAGACATGTAACGGTCTCTTCGTGACCGAACAACGAAAAGGCCGTTTCCAAGAAAGTGCGCTCGGCGCAAGTGTAAGTGCCAGCAGCAGCATTGACGTTGCTGATGTTGCAGCGTCCGTTGCCGGTCACGAGGAGCTTGCGCCCGACTATCGAGTTAGTATCGAACAACGTAACGGGGACACCTTGCCGGGCCGCTTCCAGCGCGGCCATGATACCAGCCGGCCCGGCCCCCACGATGGCAATTCGTCGTCTGCTCATTGCACTAGCCCCTCGTATTCACCAGCCGCGCGAAACAAAGCGCATCAAGCGCACAGGTCATGATACCCCCGGCTCAACCCGCACATCCACCCAGGAGATAGAGCCACCGCGTGGAGACCGACTGCCTGTTCTCGTTTCTCAAGACACAGGGCCTGACACTTGGCAACCAGACCACCGGGCGCGCTAGAAGCGCAACTCGCCTCCCCTCCCGGGCACACGAGGAATGAGAACCCTCCGCCGCTGTGAGGGCAAAGTCCTCGCTCACAGCAACAGACACGCCTCCGCCGCGAGCCAGATGAGTTGCTCCCTTACCTCCCATCGGTTTTCCCAATCCCGATTGTCCCAGTAGTCACCGCCCAGGTCGTCACCGCCGTACAGGATCTGACCGATTTGCACACCCCGAAACTGTGCTACCGCGAATAGGGCCGCCGCCTCCATCTCAACGCTCAAACAGCCCTCCGCTTTCCTCTGAGCAACCTTCTTAGGGGTCTCCCGGTAGAAAGCGTCTGTAGTCCACGTCTTGGTAAGGAGATAGGCTACGTTCCTCTTGTTGAGTATCGTCTCGATGGCCTCCACTGCTTCGGGAGTCGCCGATACTTCTCTGTCTGGGGGTAGGTAGTGGTAGGACGTACCCTCATCTCGAACCGCAGAGACAGGAACCAGAAGATGGCCCACGGCGATGTCGCTGTCCAATACGCCGGCACCGCCGCAGACTACGAATCTCTTGCAACCGAAGGCGATTATTTCCTCAAGCAGTGCTGCTGCCAGAGGTGCGCCCACACCTGGATGGAACAGAGCCACCGAGCGGCCATCATGCTTGAATTCGTAGACAGGGTGCCGTCCCATCTCACTTCTCGCGGCGGCAACCTCCCTCAGAAGTCCTTTCTCACGAAAATGCTCGATCACGTCCTGGAAGAAACAGATCACGCAATGCTCGGGCATGTCTTCGACAGGCTCAATCAGTTTCTGAGGCTCGATCATGGCCGCCGTATCTGGATCAAACTCCAGAATTGGATAGTCGTGATTCATCGTCACCCCTTTCGTAGTCCCCGGCACCCCAGAAGCGCTTAGCATCTGGGAATCGTGATGCTGCTCCTGGTATCAAGACCCTCTACTACTCCCAGGTCACAGAGAGTAACTGAATTATAGTTGAGAGTTATGCTCTTCGCAAACGGATATCCTTCGCCACCAACCGTCTCTGTTTGACTTATCCCCCCAAGTGCTGTATCCTCTGGTTGCGAAAGGTACTACACTGGATGTCGTTACGGCATCCGCCGTGTTCCGAGAGTGTAGGCACGGTGAAAAGGACTCCCCCGGGCAAGGACATCCTAGCCCCATCGGCGAGCAACTTGCCATGCAAGGAAACGCGCTTCTCACTTACTAAGGAGGCTCTTAAATGCACCTACACGCAGACAGTGCGAGGTGTAGCGGCTGCCGGGCTTGCCAACTGGCCTGTTCCTTCCACCTCTTCGGAGAGAACAATCCCAAGAAAGCCGCTATCGGTATCATCCCTCACTTTCCCAAACCTGGCACATTCGAAGTCAAGACCTGCAAGCAATGTGGCACCTGCGCAGAGGTGTGTCCGGCAGAGGCTATCCACAAGAATGAGAGAGACGCCTACTACATCAACTCCGAGGAGTGCATAGCCTGCGAGGCATGCGTGGAGGAGTGCCCGGAGGGGGTCATCTTCTTGCATGCGGATTATGAGACTCCCTTCGAGTGTGATCTGTGTGGCGATTGCATCGAGGTCTGCGGCATGAAAGTCCTCTGGATCGAGTAGGGCGGAGTGTCTATTGCTCCTTCCACAGATGAGCAAGGAGGTCATTGGAGATGTACGGATACGCTGGTCGCATCCTGAGAGTCAACCTGACTGATGGCACGACGAAACTAGAGCCCTACGATCCAGAAATCGCGCGCCGATTCCTGGGAGGACGGGGTTTTTCAGCCTACATCCTGTACACCGAGGTTCCCCAGGGGGTCGATCCCCTGGGACCAGACAACAAGGTCGTCATCTCCACGGGGCCCCTCTCCGGCACCCTCGTGCCTGGGGCTGGAAAGACAGACATCACCACCAAATCCCCTCAGACAGGGGGCTACGCCAGCGCCAGTGTGGGTGGACTGATCTGCGCCGAACTCAAGTACGCCGGCTACGATGCCATCATCTTCGAGGGCACCTCCGTACACCCGGTCTATCTTTTCGTTGATGACGACAAAGTGGAACTTCGCGCCGCCGCCGACCTCTGGGGCAAAGGATCCCTTACGGTCGAAGAGGAACTGAAGAAGACCTTGGGCGAGGCTTTCCAGATCGCTACCATTGGACCGGCAGGAGAGAAGCTGGTCAGCTATGCCTGCATCACTCACGACTTCGGTCGCCAGGCTGGTCGAGGAGGAGTTGGGACCGTCCTCGGTGCCAAGAAGCTCAAGGCCATCGCCGTGCGGGGCACCAAGTCCATCCCCATAGCAGACGTAGACGCCTTCCGCCAGCAGGCAAGGACCATGTACAAGGCCTGTATGGAAAGTGATGCCTTGGAGGTCTGGCAGAAGTACGGCACAGCCGGGGTCACCACTTGGGCCAACGAGATTGGCGCTTTCCCGACGCGCAACTTCCAGTCGGGTTTCTTCGAGCAACATGAAAGCCTCTCTGGCGAAGTCATGCGCGAGGCCATCGTAGTCACCGACAAAGCTTGTTTCGCCTGTCCCTGCCCGTGTGGCAAGTACTCCCACTCTCAGAAACATAATGTCTTCGTAGAAGGACCGGAATATGAAACGACGGCCCTTTTGGGCGGGAACTGCGCCCTGGCCGACATCGAGGACGTAGCCTACGCCAACTATCTCTGCGACGAGCTGGGCCTGGACACTATCTCTGCCGGCAACTGTATCGCCTTCGCCATCGAGTGCTTCGAGCGTGGCATCATCTCCTCGAATGATACCGGGGGCCTGGAGCTGTCCTTCGGGCATTCCCAAGCTGTGTTCGCCTTAATCAAGAAAATCGCTGCCCGAGAGGGCATCGGAGACGTGCTAGCGCATGGGGTCAAACATGCCGCCGAGGTCTTCGGCGGTGACAGCGCTGACTTCGCCATCCAGGTAAAGGGCATGGAGATGAGCGGCTATGAGTCTCGCAATGCCCCTTCCATGCTTCTGTCCTACATGACCTGCGACGTGGGAGCGCACCACAACCGGTCCTGGTCTATCACTTACGACATTCAAGTGGGGCGAGACGGCATCTCCGCCGATAAGGCAGCCAAGGTCATCGAGCTTCAGCATATCCGCCCCCTGTTCGACTGCCTGGGTGCCTGCCGCTTGCAATGGGTTGAGCTGAACCTCAATCTGGACTACTACGCGCAGATTCTGCAGGCCTTAACAGGAGAAGAGCGCTCCTGGGACGATCTTCTCAAGATATCGGAGCGCGTCTGGAACTTGACCCGCGCATACTGGGCCCGCGAAGTGGAAGACTTCGGACGAGCATGGGACTCTCCTCCGCCCCGCACGTGGAAAGAGAAGGTCACAACAGGCCCCACGCAAGGATCATCCATAAGTTGGGAGGACAACCAGAAACTACTGGACATGTATTACGAACAGCGCGGTTGGGACAAGAACGGCATCCCCACACAGGCCAAGCTGACTGAGATGGACCTGGCGGACATTGTGACATCCTAGCGGCCACGGACACCACACGGAATCCTTCTTACAAGATCGTGGAGTGTCCAGATTCAGTCGTAGCCGCCGTATTCAGAATCATTCAGAGCTGCAACTCTGGGGAGGAGAACATAGTCGTAGAGATTATCCCGGTTGGACTGATCAAGGAGAAGTTTGAAGGCAAGATTCCGCACCACGTGGCCGCGGCCGGGCTGACGGTACAAGAACTCCTGTCCCGGTTGCCGATACAAACGGATCTCGTTGCCTTCATCGTGGTCAATGGCCGGCTAGTGTCAAGGGACCACCGCCTTTCAGACAATGATGTCATCAAACTCGTGCCCATGGTGGGCGGAGGATGAACTCTGGGTAACGCCCAGGGAATACTCAACTCAAAGAGGAGAAAGTAGAATGAGTATCGTAATGCAATTGCCAGGACCCAAAGGCGCGACCTGGCTAGAGAGAGACGCCGCGGTCATCTCCCCTTCCTACACTCGCTCCTATCCCTTCGTGATGGATCACGGAAGCGGTACTGAGGTTTGGGATGTCGATGGTAATCGCTTCCTCGATTTCAGCGCCGGAATCGCCGTGGTATCCACCGGACACTCTCACCCAGCAGTAGTTAAGGCCATCCAAGAACAAGCCGCCCGATTCATCCACATGTCCGGAACCGATTTCTACTACGCTCAGCAGATCACTCTGGCCGAGAGACTCAACGAGCTGGCCCCCGGTGAAGAACCCAAACAAGTGTTCTTCACCAACTCCGGGACGCAGTCAGTGGAAGCCGAGCTGAATTTGGCACGATATTTCGCAGGCCATCCTCGGTTTCTAGCCTTCATTGGCGGCTTCCACGGCAGGACCATGGGAGCCCTTTCACTCACCGGCTCGAAGGCGGTGCACAAACGAGGCTTCATGCCTCTGGTTCCAGGCATAACCCACGTGCCTTACGCCTACTGTTACCGCTGCCCACTAAATCTGGAGTACCCCGCCTGCGATATTGCCTGCGTGAAGTACATTGAGGACACCGTGTTCAAGCATTACGTGCCAGCAGATGAGGTTGCCGCCATCTTTGTGGAACCCATCCAGGGTGAAGGCGGATACGTAGTTCCGCCACCTGAGTTTCATCCGAGGTTGAAGGCTCTGTGTGAGAAACATGGTATCCTCTTCGTCGCCGACGAAGTACAGTCGGGCATTGGGCGTACCGGCAAGATGTTTGCCCTGGAGCACTGGGATGTAGTCCCAGACATGATCTGTCTGGCAAAAGGTATCGCTTCCGGCATGCCTCTGGGAGTAATGGTGGCGCGCCGCAGCCTCATGACCTGGCCGCCAGGAGCCCATGCCAACACCTTCGGGGGAAACCCTATCTCGTATGCCGTCGTCTGCTTGAAAAAAAAAAAATAGCGGGCCTTCCTTTGTCTATATACTATCCTGAACTTGTAAACCACTATCTTTTATGTGTGACGGAAACCATGTCAAA
>JAKLPW010000373.1 GCA_022013675.1 Anaerolineae bacterium
CGGATCACTGTTATGGATCACTGACAGTGACCTCAGAGAAACCGTGCGCACGTTCTGGCACGATTGGCTAGAGCGACGGCGCAGGCTCGCTGAGAGGGCAGGCAATAGCTAGTATGACAGCATGGCCTGGCACGGGATATTCGCCTCGGGTAATCATCATCTCCAAGGTGTTGCTGAATCCCTATGTACGCCTGCTGCGCGATGGAGTGAGAACTGCGGGCGTCCAGTGTCAGCTCGATCGCGACTTTGGTCTCCCCTGGCTCAGGGCGCATCGCGGTCGGGTGGACGTAGTCCACATCCATTGGCTGGAAATGCTCTACCTGTACCCTCGATTCAGGCAGCGGCTGAGGCGCACCCTCTCTTTGGTGGCGGCCTTCCTGCTGGCCCGGATATGGGGCATACGCCTGGTCTACACAGTACACAATCTTAATCCTCACGAGCAGCCCCATCCTGCCTGGGCCGGTCTGGTTAACCGCTTCATCTTTTATTTTGCCGACGCCATCCATGTGCACGATGAGGCGATGGCCGCTCGAATCGCGCGGCGATATGGCCGCCGGCGGGGTGTCCACGTTATCCCTCACGGCAACTACATCGGTGCTTATCCCGACGCTTGCACGCGGGAGGAGGCACGGGAGCGATTGGGGATAGACCCCGCTGCTATGGCGTATCTCTTCCTGGGCCAGCTACGAAAGTATAAGGGCATGGAGGAACTGCTGGATGCCTACGAGGCTATACGGGATGAGACCTCGGTGCTGCTCATTGCCGGTCGTGCCCGTGACGAGAGCTACGGGCGGGAGGTGGAAGCGGCTGCCGCCCGGCGACAGGGAGTTCGGCTGTATCTTGGATTCGTTCCCGATGATGAGGTGCAGTACTACATGTGCGCGGCTGATGTCTGTGTGTTTCCCTATCGCCACGTCACAACCTCTGGAGCTGCGATCCTGGCCCTTTCCTTTGGTGTGCCTGTCATAGCTCCCCGGGTGGGCTGTTTCGTGGATTTGATCGGCGGCGAGCGGGGAGTAACGTATGATGCTGCTAGACCTGGCGCCTTGGCTGAGGCTCTGAGTATGGTGCGTGATGTGGATCTAAGCAAGGCACGCCGGGCCGCCCTGGCTTATGCCCGGACGCTGGATTGGGCCGTCATCGGAAGTCAGCATGCTAGTCTCTACCGCAGTCTTGTAAGCTAGGAATCTACCACTGAGAACGCAGAGATCACCGAGAAAACTACATGATTTTAGGGCAGTTTTCCGCTCTCACTTACCCGAACGATCCTGATCACATTATGTCTGCGGCGGCACAAGGATGGCTCCTGCACGACTGAAACCTGCCCCATACACGGACTTGGTGGGGTTTTCAGCCAGCCTTCTAGCTCCGTGTTTACAATTTCAAGGAATTATCATATACTTGCTTGAAGTATAGCTTCTCTATGAACTCATTGTAATCTTAGGTGTGACCTTGTTCATCTGGATTTCATGTAACTGGTGTATAATATTGGTGAATTTGCGCTGAGGTAAGCATTCAGCGGTCAGGGTTGGGATCAGGCCAATAGATGATTGACATGAAGGACGGCGAAGCAATG
Source organism: Anaerolineae bacterium (assembly GCA_022013675.1). Lineage (GTDB taxonomy): Bacteria > Chloroflexota > Anaerolineae > JAKLPW01 > JAKLPW01 > JAKLPW01. The sequence continues at coordinate 1,577 of JAKLPW010000373.1, forward strand.
ATCCGCGGGCACGATTTGCTCGTTTTTGCGCCCGGCCCCTGGGACGATATCTGGCGCAATCGGCATCAGTTGTTGACCGTACTGGCGCGCGAGAATAGGGTCTTATGGGTGGAGCGACGTATCTTCCTACAAACGGCCCTACGCCAGGCGCACCGTGGGGAACTTCCATGGAAGCGATTCTCGTGCCCGCGCATTGAGCAGGTTCGTCCCAATCTGTATATCTATCGCGATCCGATCATTCCCAGGGTCGCAACTCGCCGCCCTTGGGGTGCTTTAACTCGCTGGATCAGGGAACGGTCAATTCAGGCGGCCATGTACCGTTTGCAGATGAGCGCCCCCATTATGTGGCTTTTCTGGCCCGGGCAGCAAGATGCCATTGGGCGCTACGGCGAGAGCCTCGTTATTTATCACGTAGTGGATGAGTACAGTGGCTACGGGAGCATGAGCGAGGAGTATCGAGAGATCCTACGGCATCAGGAAGAGGCTCTTCTGCGAAGGGCTGACATCGTGTTTGTCACTTCGCCAGCGCTGTATGAGGCGAAAGAGCGATATAACCCGCGCACGTACCTGGTGCCCAATGCTGTGGATTACCAGGCCTTCCAGGCTGTGGCGGAGGGGGATGTTTCCCCACCGCGTATCGTCTCGGACCTGACGCGTCCCATTATCGGGTACATGGGTGCTATCAACGCCAAGATTGATTTGTCGCTTGTCTCACAGATAGCCCGGCGTTGCCCTGGGTGGTCTTTTTTAATGGTTGGGCCGATCACATCTGAGGAGCCAGAGGACCAGTCGGCCTACTCGGAACTGAGGGCTTTGCCCAACGTTCTCTTCGTGGGCCGAGTGGATGTGGCTGAAGTACCACACTATATCAATGCCTGTGATGTGTGCCTGATGCCCTACAAGGTCAATGTCTGGACCAGGCATGTCAACTCTCTCAAGCTTTTCGAGTACCTGGCCTGCGGCAAGCCGGTAGTGGGCACTGATATTGCGGCCTGTCGGGAGGTGGGGGAGTACGTGCGTATTGCGAGTGGTGCCGTGGAGTTCGAACAGCAGATTGCGGAGGCTCTGCGGGAAGACGGATCTGAATTGGTAGCGGGGAGACGCGCCCTTGCCGCGCGCAACACCTGGGAAGAACGGGTGGAGATGCTATCCCGTGCTATTGATGAGGTGCTGGTAAGCAGGCAGAGACTTCCGAAGTTTGCTTGATGCATACGTGTCGCTGGCTGTCTTGATGGTGAGTTGGGTCGGATGTCTCGACGGTTGGCAGAGGTAGACTTCGGAAGTCTTGAAGCGGAGTGCTCATGTTCGGTTCTTGTCTGGGGCGGAGAGAGATCACGGCCTTGATGATGGAGCATCCTCAGGCGCAGCGTCGCCTGAGCCCTCGAATGCGCTATCTGGTCGGGCGCTGGGCGACTGCGTACGTGAAGCTCTTTGGCTATCCGCTGTCAGTGGGAAACCGGCAACGAACCCGTGCCGTGATGCGCCTTCTGTCGCCGCGGCCTGGCGAGCGTGTCCTGGACGTAGGATGTGGTATTGGGTATTATGTCTTTGAGCTAGCCACTCGTCACGGGTGTGAGGCCTACGGCGTTGATCTGGACGCTCACGACGTTGCTCTGGCGCGACGAATCGCGGAAGCCCTGCCGGCTCCTGGCGCGCACTTTGCCGTGGGGGATGGGCGCGCTTTGGAGTACCCCGCCAATTCGTTCGATGCAGTGTTGCTCTGTGAAGTCATCGAACACGTGCGCGAGGACGTGGCGCTCCTACGTGAGCTGTATCGGGTGTTGGTCCCCGGAGGGCGGCTGGCGATTACCACTCCTCGTTGCAACGAAGTAGTCGAGTATGACCAACCCAAGATGACTCTGGAGTTTCCAGGGTTGTGCAGCAAGCAGACGGCGGAGGAAGGGGAGCGCGAGGCCAGCGGGCACGTGCGCAACGGCTATACCGTTGATGTGTTGGAGGAACGACTATCGCGAGCAGGTTTTCAACTGCATAGCTCCACCACTATTCTCAAGAAGTTCTCAACGTTGGGAGGGCGCTGGGGTATGTTTGGCTTCCCGTTTGGATATGCTCTGTCCATGCTGGACGCCTTTGTGATAGGGCCTGGAGGATCGTTGGTGGCACTGGCAGTCAGGCACTAGACAGTCAGGCACTAGACAGTCAGGCACTAGACAGTCAGGCACTAGTGAGGAGACTTCGGAAGTCTGTCTGTGGCTCAGAGGTGAGGTTTGGCCTGGTTCTGAGCAGGTTGTGGATGACTGTTAGCAGGACGGAGACTTCCGAAGTCTGAGCGGCTTCTTTCAGTAGGAATGAATTCAGGAGGTTATTCCATGGGAGTTGGCGATTTTTTGGTGTATCTGAACATCATACGAAAGCGACTCTGGCTGATCATTCTGCTCTTGATCGTCACTGTCAGCGGCATCGTGTTCATATCCGCGACGGCCGATCCGGTCTATCGTGCATCGGTTCGCCTGCAGGTGGTTGCTTCGGAGCCGCAGGAGGTGGCTCTCTTTTCATCTTTCAGGGCTGACGCTAGTGCTACGGAGTTAGCAGCCGCTCAGACCGACTTCATTCGCGCCCTGCAAAGCGGTATCGTGGCCTGGCAGACCATTGCCGAGCTGAATCTCGGCATCGGTGCCTATGATCTGCTCAACAACCTTAGCATTACAACGGAGGGGCCGTTCATAGCTGTTCAGGTCCAGGCTAGCGACCCGGAGGTAGCAGAATCCCTGGCTGTCCGGCATGTAGAGAACGCCTTGATATACTATCGCACCACGCGGGCTCGGCCTTCTACGGTGATCAGGCAGTTCATCGGTGAGCAGTTGCAGCACGAACAAGAGAAGATGTACGATACCCAGAAGGCCCTGCTGGATTTCAAGCTGGCTCACAACCTGGAGTCTCTGGACCGTGAGGTCTCGGCTTTCCAGGACATGATTCGCAATCTGCTAAGCCAGAGGGATCAGACTGTCCTGGCCATTGCCGGCGCTGATGCGAAGATCGTGGTGTATGAGACTGAGATAGAAAAGGCTCTGGCACTAGCTGATGAGGCAGCGGAGAAAGAGTATACTGCTACGGCGGACTACTACAAGGGTGTTGCCCGTGCTCTCAGCACTTCACTGATCAACGAGAAAGCTACCGCCGAAGCGAAGCGCATAGAAGTAACTGAGCTGAACCGGCTCATCGGCGAGAGAGGGGCGGAACTGACTTCTTTGCTCAACCTCACCACTGAGCACGACCAGCTTCAGCGAGACCTATGGCAGGCCGAGAGTAACTACAATTTTCTGTGGGCCAAGAACAACGAGGCGGTGCTGAAGGAGGATCAGGCGATGAACGTTGGTTTCATCCAAATCGTCGAGCCTGCCCGCCGTCCTGACGCCCCGGCGGCATCACAGATGAATCTCATGCTTCCAGTGGGGGCCGCTGCCAGTATCCTGGGAGGGATCGTCCTGGCCTTTGTCCTGGAGTTCATGCAGTCTGTAAGCGCCGCACTTCGGGAGCAGCGCAAGAAGGGCCGGAGGTAAGGAAGTAGAGATGAGTTGGACACGGATCAACACGGATTTTCACGGATGTCACATCGTTCTCTCCTATTCATCCGTGGCAATACGTGTCCCGTTCGCCTACCCCTCTGGTTGAGGTGATTCGCGGTGCACCGCATCCTGTATATTGAACCTGCGTCCACGCCAGGAGGCTCGGTTGTTAGCCTTTACTATCTTGTGCGGGGAATGGACAGGAGTCGCTACCAGCCGGTAGTGCTCCTATCGCCTGATAATCCCTGGGTGGGGCGCTTTCGCGCGCTGGGAGTTGAAGTGTTGGCCCAGAACGTGTACCAGCGACCTGGCGACACCGTGGCGATAAAGCGAGCGAAGCAAACCCTGGTCTCCCGCGGGCTCCAGCGAGGGCGATGGGGCCAACGGCTTTACCACTTCGCCGGGTTCTGCTGGCGGGCCTTGCGACAGACGTGGCCGCAGTCCCGCGCCATTGCCCGGCTGGTACGCCAGGAGAGGATTGATCTGGTCCATACCAACTGGCGCATAGGTTGCGACCGTCCTGGCATCATCGGCGCTCGCCTGGCAGGCGTGCCCTGCGTGGCACACATGCGTGCCTTCGAGCAACTGAATGGCTTTGACCGGGCTCTAACCAGATCGGTCGCAGCTTTCATCTGCATATCGCGCGCCCTGGAGGAGAATCTGAGAGCCCAGGGTGCTCACATGCGGGAATCTGTGGTGGTCTACAATGGCCTGGACCCCGCCGACTTGGTCGCTGCTGCTGATGCTGCTCAGGTGAAAGGCGAGTTCGGGTTTGATCCGGAGGCCCCGGTGGTCGCCGTTGTCGGTCGCCTGGATCGCTGGAAAGGTCAAGACTACTTCATCGAAGCGATGTCGCAGGTAGTGCGAGACGTGCCTGAAGTGCGTGCCCTGATTGTGGGAGATCCTGAGCCATACTACCTGGACTACTTCGAGGAGCTCAAGTCGCTGGTGGAATCATTTGGTCTGTCCGGGAGAGTGGTCTTCGCAGGGCATCGTAGCGATGTGCCGCGTCTGATGCGCGCTTTTACCGTGCTGGTGCACAGCTCGTCGGAGCCAGAGCCTTTCGGTCGCGTTATCATCGAAGGGATGGCGGTGGGGTTGCCAGTTGTGGCTACCAGGGCAGGGGCCGTGCCGGAGATCATCGAAGATGGGGTTAGCGGGATACTGGTGTCACCTCGGGATCCCAATGCCATGGCAGAGGCTGTTATCTCCCTGTTGAGAGACCCTCAGCGTGTCTCGAACATGGGGAAGGCGGCTCGGCGCCGGGTGGAAGAGCTTTTCACCGTCCGGCAATACGTGGCTGGCGTGGAGCAGGTCTATCAGCAGGTGTTGGGAGTGGAAAGGCGGGCACACGGGATAGGGCAGACACGGCGGTCTGCCCCTACGGGATTGGGGTCGGGGTGGGGGCGATGGCTGCATCGCGTGCGGAGGCGTTCCTGGTTCTACCATGAGCACCTGGAACGGGTGATGCTCCGCGATCAGCTTCAGGACGCTCTTCCCTATGCTTCTGGTATATTGCTGGACGTAGGCTGCGGAGGCAAACCCTATCATGGCCTGTTTGCGGACAGAATCGTGGGGTACCTGGGTCTGGATTACCCACCGACCCACTTGGCGGTGGAAGAGGTAGCTCGCGTCGCGATGGCAGACGTGTATGGTGACGGAGCGCATCTGCCCATCCATTCAGAGGCCGTGAACACCGTGCTTTGTACGCAGACGTTGGAGCACGTGCCGGAACCATGGGCAGTGATGGACGAAATAGCTCGCGTGCTGCGCCCGGGAGGCCATCTGATTCTCACTGTGCCGCTGGAATGGGGTTTGCACGGGGAGCCGTATGACTTCTATCGCTATACCATGTATGGGCTGCGGCACCTGGCGGAGCGCAGTGGCTTGGTCGTGAAGTACATTCGGCCTCGAGGCGGATTCTGGGCTCTCGTGGGACAGCTTTACAGTACGCACATATATGGAAGGTGTCTTGCGCCTCTCAGCCGCAGGGGGAGCAACGTAGCCTATGCTGCCGTCGGTCTGTTTGTCTTGCCGTTGTGTGCTTTGTCGCAGGCCTGTGGATCTCTTCTGGATCGGCTCTTGCCTGACACCCGGAACACCATGGGCTACGTTATGGTTGCCAGGAAGGGCGAGGAGGGGCCGGTTTCGCTTGGGCGATGACCGTATCTGGGGTGTCAGGGTCTGATCTGATTGGAGCCGTGCCCATGCCACAGATGCTCAAACCTGCCCGTACAAGGCTCCAGCACGAGATGAAGCCGAACCAGTTGGAAGGAAGAGTTGTGTGAACGCAAAACTGGATGAGTTTAGGGGTTCCTTCGGGCGCAAGCTCTTGCCAGCTCTGGGTTTGTTCTTGACCGGGGTTGTGACGGTAGCATTTGGGATTGGGTTAGCCAGGCTGATTGTTACTCCGGATTATGGCTGGGCTATGACCATCACCGGAGTCAGTTTCTACTTGCTGGCCATAGCTGCGAATCCTCTACTAGGCTTCCTAATTTGGATTATGACCGCTCCCTTCTCTCGTTTCTACTTCCTGGACATCCTGATGGGACGAGGGATCCCGGACCTGACTCTTACTCGGATGTGCGCGGCCTTCATAACGATGTTCTTGGCTGCTCAGGTAGCCACCCGGAGTCGCAGAATCCCTCGAATCAACAAAGTGGATGTCGTGATGGTATTCTTCTGCCTGGGATTGTTGGTTTCTGCTCCCATGGCTGTGAACGGGCCCAGGAACGCCATTGTTCATTTCACCGATGGATATGTCATCCCCTTCTTGATCTATCTCTTCGCACGCATGCTGGTCCTTGATCGGAAGGGATTGCGATCCGTACTGGTTGCGTTGTTTGTTGTCGGTGGTTATCTTTCGGTGGTTGCCATTCGCGAACAGCTCACCGGCGAGATACTCTTCTGGTTTCGAGATTCAAGCTGGTACTATCAGGGGGGAGTGCGCAAGCTATCTGGGCTATTGGGCAACCCTGCTCACTTCGGCACTATCCTGGGTATGATCGTGCCCTTTACCATTCGATCCGTGCTGAACAGCGAAAACCCCAGCAAGAGGGTGTTCGGGGCAATGCTTGCGGCGCTGGAGATATGGGCCATCTATCTCACGTATAATCGGGGTAGCTGGCTGGGGTTCGTGTTGAGTATGCTCTTCATGTTTGCGTTCTACCCACGTTTCCGGAGGTTGGCGCTCCCTCTGTTTCTGATCGCTTTGGTTGTGGCAGCCTTGAGCTGGTCTGCCATCTCGAGCAGCCCGGTGTTCCAGGAGAGGCTGGGCGCCAAGGTACAGGTTACTTACCGGCTGGAGGTCTATCAGATCATCGGGAAGCTCATACAGGGCAACTATCTGTTCGGAGTGGGCCTGGGTGGGTTTGATGTGGTCTACCTGCGGGTAGTGAGAGGCATCTATGGCGACAGCCCTTGGCCTGCCAGAATGATGCCTCACAATGCCTTCCTGTACATTTTGTTCGTGGCAGGAGTAATAGCACTGCTTCCCTTTACACTGATTTTTCTGTTCATGATTTGGGATGGCTATGTGCTTTGGCGCAGGGCCCAGAAAGGGATTATCTGGATTGATCCGGAGCTCATCGTCTGTTTTGGGGCGGCGCTCATCGTCTACCTGACGCAGTCCATGGTCATCGATATGATGGCCTCCTTCTACCCCAACATGATCTTCTTCGTCATCATGGGTGTCATGTATGGCATAAGAGATGCCCTGCCTGCGGAGCGAAAGACGGAGGAGTCCGGCGAACTAGTAGAGGTGCATAGCCCGTGAGAGTTGCCATGCTGGGGCCGTACCCTCTGGATCCAGCACGTATTGGGGGAGGTGTGGAGGCGGTTGTCGTCCGGGTGGCCGAGGGGTTGTCGCGTCTGCGTGATGTAGAGCTACACCTGGTGACCTGCCAACGAGCCGTTGAGCGTGAGTACCCTCGCCAGGAGGGAAGGGTAAGTCTGCACTACCTGCCACGGGGTAGCATGGGGCATATCACCTTCCACCTTCGCGACCGTCGCCGCATGGTGCGTCTTCTGCATCGTATCTCTCCCGATGTGGTCCATGGTCAAGGCACAGGGATGTACGCCGGGGCGGCGCTTGACAGTGGCTATCCCGCTGTCATAGGCATACACGACATTATGTTCCGGGAGTCGGCCCTGGTGGGAACCCCTTGGAGGCGTTTCCAGCGATCCATGGCCAGTGCTTACGAGAAACAGTGCTTGAAGCGAGCGCGCGACATCATTCCTTGCAGTCCCTATGCTGTGCAAGAACTGTCCCAGTGGATCAAGGGCACCGTTCACCATATCGACAACCCGGCCGACGATCGGTTCTTCTCGCTGGGAGATGAGGCCGAACCCGGCCGCGTGCTCTTGCCTGCGCGCATCATTCCCCGCAAGAACGTGTTGTGGTTGGTGCAAGCATGGGCCGAAGTAGTGAAATCTTTCCCTGGGGCGCGGCTTCGCGTCGCGGGTGAAGTACACACGCATCCGGGCTACGTTGAGCGTGTACGCCGGTTCGTGGAGGAACACGATCTGCAGGAGAACGTTGATTTGCTGGGTTCATTGGATCAGCAGCAGTTGCTGGAGGAATACGCGCGCTGTAGCCTGGTAGTCCTTCCTTCGGTGCAGGAGACCTCTCCCGTAGTGGTCGTGGAGGCTCTTGCAGCCGGACGGCCCGTGGTGGCGACCAGAGTCTGCGGGCTGCCGTTTCTGGTCTCCGATGAGGACACGGGCTTGCTGGTGAAGTTAGGTGATACCGAAGCCATGACTCGGGCTCTCATCAGGCTTCTGGCTGACGATGAGTTACGCCAGCGCATGGGAAGGCGGGCTCGGGAGGACGCCGAGGGCCGTTTCAAGATTGACGTCGTGGCTCGCCAGACGTATGAGGTCTATCGTCAGGTGATAGAAAAGGCGGGGCTATGAAACCTTCAGGTTTGTGGAGCAAGGTACGAGGCGCTGATTGGAAAGGATTCCTGCGGGGGGTCTACGATTACAACGTGCTCAAGCACTTCAAGACGCTTCCCCCTCGTGCGCTCATGGTTCCCGTCACATATTGGTGCAATTCCCGATGTGTGATGTGCAATATCTGGCAGTGGGAGCGTAGGCCCGAGATGAGCCCTGCCCAGTTTCACGAGGTTCTGCAGGACCCTCTGTTCAGCAAGATAGATCGCCTTACCTTCACCGGCGGCGAGATCCTGCTGCGTAAGGACTTGCTGGAATTGACCGACGTCTTCATGGATACCATGCCAGCTTTGGCCACGTTCTCTTTCGTTACCAACGGCTTCCTGCCTCAGCGTGCCGAGGAGTACACCCGTGCGGTGATCGAGCGTTGCAGAGCACGAGGCATTGACTTGAGTGTCTCCGTTTCGCTGGACGGTGTGGGGGACAAGCACGATCAGATACGAGGCATCCCTGGGGGGTTCCAGAAGGTGGAGGAGACGCTTACGCGGGTGAAAGCCCTTCAAGAGGATTACCCCTTCTGGCTGGGGGCGAACTGTGTCATCTTCAAGGCCAACCTCTACGACCTGGATGAACTCCAGGGGTGGGGCAGTCAGCGAGGTATCCCTGTAGGATTTCAGATCATCGGATTCCACGAGACCTATGTGTCCAACGTGGACCATCAGGAGGAGCTCGATTTCAACGAGGAGGATCGAAAGCATCTCTTTGATTTCTTGGAGAAGAGAGCCGAGCCGCGCTCACTTCTCGACACCAGCGCCTACTACTGGAACGATGTCCTGCACATGTATCGTGACGGCGAGGCCCGACGAACGCCCTGTCCTTTCGCCTGGGACGCGTTTGCGTTGGATGCTTACGGGGACATGTACCATTGCCTCAACGTGAAGCCGTTTGGTAATTGCCTGACCGGTGGCTCATGCAGCGATATCTACTACGCTTCTGAGAACTTGGCTCTTCGCCGTCGCATGCGTGCCACCATATGCCGAACCTGCGACAGCGGATGCATGGTACGGGTGGGATTGAAGAAGGACTTGAAGCGTTACCTGTGGTTTCTAGTGACGGGGCACTAGGGAGGCGTTGTGCGAGTTGCGCTCTTGACCCTCTATCCCACTAGTGAGTCAGGGATACAGGGAGGGGTCCGCGCCGTGACTTTCAACCTGGTGAGCGGGTTGCGGAGCTATCCCGACCTGGACATTCACGTGGTGCACTGCCACTCAGACGTGGCAGTTGATCGCGTGGTGCGTGATGGCAACGTTACCGTCCATTACCTGGCACAGCCGCGGAAGCACATTTTGCCTAACTTGATGCGTGCCGTGGGACAGGTGCGGGGTAAGCTGCAGGAGATAAAGCCGGACGTGGTCAATTCTCACCTGAGTCAGTTTACCGTCGCGACCATGGATGACTATCCGATGGTCTGGACAATTCACGGGATGGCTTTCCGGGAGGCGGCGATCTATAACCAACGTCTTTCTGACCGGCTGCGGCACGAGTTGATCAAGCATAATGTTCGCCGGGCCTTGCGTGGCGCCAGCGACATCATTGCCATCAGCCCCTATGTCATCCAAGAATACGGAAGCATGACCAGGGCGCGATGGCACCGGGTGGATAACCCCATACCGGACGCTTTCTTCGAGTTGCCTGACCGAGAGTGTCCCCACCGCATCCTCTTTGCTGGTTCCATTGACGAGCGCAAGAATGCCCTCGATCTGCTGCGTGCGCTGACGCGGGTGCGGGAGCGCTTCCCGGACGTTGAGCTTCACATCGCCGGGCGGGAGAGCAGCCCGTCTTACACTAGCACGCTGCGGGACTACGTTCGCACCCACGGACTTGAGGGCAACGTGGTTTTCCGGGGGCTGCTCAGTCACCAGCAGATGCTGGAGGCGTACGCTGAGTGTTCCGTCATGGCGCTGACGTCGCTGCAGGAGACTCAGCCGATGGCCGTCATCGAGGCCATGGCGGCCGGCAAGCCGGTGGTTGCCACTCGGGTGGGGGGCGTCGCGGACTTGATTGCCGACGGCCGCACCGGTTTCGTTGTCGAGTCTAGGGATCACGGAGCTTTGGTGCAACGGCTCGAATCGCTGCTCGGCGATGAGGATCTGCGGCACCGCATCGGTCGAGCGGCTCGGGAGGCGGCCTCCGCCCGTTTCCGCATCGGGGTGGTGGCGGCCAAGTATGTGGATGTATACAGAGGAGTGCTTCGCGCGCCGGTGGGATGATGTCCTTGCCGGGAGATCGCGCGTGGGCACCGAAAGACTTCGGAAGTCTACTATGGACAGGAGTCGTGCTGGCTTCCACGTCATTCTCGGTCAGTTTGGGAGAGATTGTCATCTCGTCGAAGACTTCCGAAGTCTGGGGAGTGGGCTGTCACCCTCCCGCAGGTTTCTAACGCAGTAGTGGCAAGGTTGGATCAATGGGGTCCTTTCTCGTTTATAAAGGGGTCTGGGAAAGAACCTGCGGGAGGGTTGCGATACATCTTCGATACTCTCATGGGGTGCAGAAACTGGTGTCGTTTCGTTCCTGGCTCAAGAATACCTACGCAGAGGTGCTATTTCGGATGGGCTTGGTTTCCATCAACCGCCGGAGATGGCCGCTGATTTTGCATTATCATCGCATAGACCCGATGGCCTTCGACCAGCAGATGGAGTACCTGACTCGCTGGGGCCGGGCTATTTCCCTGGATCGCGCTCTTGCCTGCCTGGCGGGGGAGGAGATTCCGGTCCCTGGTGCGGTGGTTGTCACCTTTGACGATGTGTATCGTTCGCTCTATGATGATATTCGGCCTGTGCTGGCGAGACATGGCGTTCCGGCTACCGTCTATCTCGTTTCGGATGTTACAGGGAGTAGTAATGCGCTCTGGTTCGATCTGGTGGAGTGGGGCCTTTTCGGTTGGCAGGGGGATTACGGCGACCTCCTGCCGGAGTCACTGATAGATGCCGTGATACCGGGAGACGCGCGCGGGACCCGTCGAAGGGCGTTGCGACTGCTTAGACGCTTCTCACTCGATGAACGAGAGCGCTGTGTGGATGAGATTCTCAAACAGGCTGGGTTGGCGCTGAACGAGGTTCCCGACCGATACCGGTTGGTCAGTTGGGAGCAGGCTCGGACCATGCGGAAAGAGGGGCTGATTACTCTTGGAGGTCACACGCGCACGCATCCCATCCTGACCCGTGTGAGCCAGGAGCGGGCGTGGGATGAGGTCGCTGGTTCCAAGGGGCGCATCGAAGAGATGCTGGGCTGTGCTGTGACCCATTTTGCCTATCCCAACGGGCAGCAGGGGGATTTCGACGAAAGGATCGCTGGCATGGTGGCCGAGGCTGGCTACCGTTCGGCTGTGACTACTGTCGCGGCTCGGCTTCGGCCGGGCAATGATCGCTTTGCGCTGCCGCGCTGGGGTATTGATGACGAGGATACCCTGGCAACTTTCGCTGTCAAGATCGCTGGGCTGTGGCCCCGGGCGGGTATTTACCGCAGAGATCGCTGAGAGCGCAGAGAAGAAAAAGGATTAAGAGGGCGTTCTCTGCGGTGAATAAACTGGAGGGCTGAGTTGGATTACTTCGTTCGAGAGTATCGGGATTTGGATCGGGAAGAGTTAGTCTCTTTGCTGGAACGGGGATTGCATATCGAGCGGGCCG
>JAKLPW010000374.1 GCA_022013675.1 Anaerolineae bacterium
ATTCGTCATGGCCTCCCCAGACTTCCGAAGTTTCTAGAAATTGTTGCTGCTTGGCTTCTGGTTCGCCTGTGGCCACGAGAGGCTCGCTGGTTTCGGTTGAAAACTTCGGAAGTCTTCACTCAGGTATGATGCTGCTTGGCTGACGCTAGCATCATCCGCCGGCAACCTCCATGATCGTCTCGACGGTCAAGTCGAGGGGAATCATGTGACCGCCCTCGAACTGCGTCAACTCTGAATCGTAGCCCACTTCGGTCAAGGCGGAGTCGAACATCACCGATGCTTCCACAGTAACCGTGTCATCCCACTCCCCATGTAGAAGTCGAACCAAAAGATCTGGGTTCTTTCCAAGGTGAGCATCAATACTACAAACCTCCCACAACTCCGGGTCTTCCGTCTTGAGGGACTCAGACGAATCATAGGCTCCGCCTATTCCCACGAAAGCGTCCACCACCGCTGATGACCCGCTCTCCAGGCACTCGACCTGCTGAGGTGGTCCTCCGCGCTCCAACTCGAACTCCCGCCACAACTGATCCACACCATCCCCCAGCAGTGCGAGGTATCCTCCGATCCACGCTCCTGCCGAGAAGCCTACCAGAGTCACCCGAGCGGGGTTGCCACCGTACTGCGCTGCTGTGGCCCTGGCGAAACGAATGGCACAGGCCACGGTCTCGTGCATCTCGCGGAACCCTTTGCCGTCCTCGTTCACTGCGACCACGGGGAGCCGGATGCGCCATTCGATGGTGTAGACCACGGCCCCCTGCCGGGCAATGGCCCGGCTGAGTTTCTCGTGGCCCTCTTTGCAGGCGCGATACCCGTGCACGAAGACCACCACCGGCCAAGGGCCCAGCGCGGCAGGTGCGTAGACGTCGAGCCTTTGCCCCGGAACGTCCGCGTGCAACGGAAGTGTGTAAGCAACGTCTATGGTCACCTCCACAGGAAATGGGGGAGCTGCGGCGCTAGTGGGGGTGGGTGGGAGAAGAGTGGGTGTAGGCAGAAGAATTATGGGTGTGGGTGGGAGGAAAGTAGGGGTAGATGCAGCCGGTGTGGGTGTAAGTGGGAGGGGCGTGGTTGTTGGTGGGATCGGCGTGGGTGTTGGCACGGGCGCGGCACAGGCTGCCGCGGCACAAGCTGCCAGAAGTAGCACGACCAGCGTCAAGCCGAGTCTTTGAGCTAATGGCCGCTTATGATCCATTTCCTCCTCCCTGCTTGTGAACTTCTCGAATCGGAGTTCAGCCCGGAATGAATTCCAGGCCTAGTACGCAAAACGTGTTAAAACACGTTACATTAAGTAGAGGCGACGCATTCCCAAGATAATCCTCCAATAGTGAAGAACTTACAACGATCGCCCACCCGTTGCTTCCCGATCAGGTTGAGCCACGATAACGCTGCCGCGATGTCGCGGGCCGTAGAGACGCCATATATGAGACGCCATATATGGCGCCTCTACCACAACTCGGGCTGAGCCGCGATGTCGCGGGCGGAGATCCGAGCCTGCTGGACATCCGGAACAAGCATCGCGAAGTCTGGAAGCAGGAGCGCTTACGGGTCAGGCTCTGGCTCGAGTACCGCCCGAACGGCGGCAACGAAAGCCTCATGTGTGATCTCCGTATGCTGACCCCTGTTCAGGTGCTTACAGTCGCTTGTCCACTCGCAGAAGAACGCCTTGGCGTCCATTTGCGGCGCCGCAATGGTGTACTCAAGGGCAAACCAGCGAGCGATTTCTTCTAGCTCCGACCCAGGCCCTGCTGGACGAAACACCGCCGCGACAAAGAAAGGTTCCGTCATTGCGCCGGGCTCCGGGAAAGTGATGATGCTAATACTCACGGAGTCACCTGTTGTGCTGAATGCCCCATACCCACGGGGGGGCGTGTGACCAAGGTTGGTGATGAAGCAGAGAGAGGGAGAAACGCCAGCAAAGGCTGACATTTCCCACTCCCCCTTTGTAGGCCAATGTATGATACCACAACGGGGGAGGCGAAGCAACCTCAGTCTCGCGCCGTCCACCGTCGTCGCCACCCCCGTTCCCAAACGGTCAATGGCAGAATCTCCCAGAGTAACCGTTCAGTTCGCACCAGACCACCCATTTGTGATGTCTGGAAGAATGACTATAATAACGGCATGAGTGACAAGGAAGCACCTGCTGATACTTCAACAGAAGACTGGGCAGCTACTCCTGTTGCGGTGCGTGTGCTACTTTTGTGTCTGGCTGCAACTGTTGAGCCGTTTTGCTCAGCGGGTCTTGACGGCGGTCGCCACGCTGCGCGAGCAGAAGCGGGATGTTCTGGACTACCTGACCGAAGCGTGCCCGGTTGTCATCTGCGGTGCCAAAGTCCTGTCGGTGCTGCCCGACACCTCTGTGGCTAGCCCCCTGCCTGAACTTCCATCAACCACTTGAACGGTTACCATGAGAAAGGAAGAGAGATGATCGTCACGGATATTGACCACGCTGAGGAACAGATGCCCGCCACGTCTGGCTTGCGGCAGGCTGTGGACTTTCTGAGGGACGTCCACGGGCAGGAACTTGCTGAAGGAAAGATCAAGATCAGAGGCGACACGCTGTTCGCATTGGTCCAGACGTACGATACTGTAGTAGATGATGAGTGGCTGTTCGAAGGACACCGTCGATATATCGATATCCAGTACATCGTCGAAGGTGATGAGATCATCGGGTGGGCACCGGCCGGACGCGCGGCCATCACCGCGGAGTACGACGATACCACAGACGCATGGCGAGGTACCGTATGCAGGGATGAGATAACGTCCCTGCGGCTGTCGTCCGGGCAACTGGCGGTCTTCTACCCCAGCGATGCCCATGCTCCGAAACGAGCCGCCGGTGCGCAGGCTCGAGTCAGAAAGATAGTGGTCAAAGTCGCGGTTGAGCAATAGCTTCGTCTCGGTTGGATCCGCAAGGACCCGATATCTGACTGTGTGATGACACTGGCGCTTACTCGGCTCCTGTCAGTTCTGGGTGGGGGACAACCGCACAGCATGAGCGCTGTCATAGATAGTCAGCGGTCAGCTTTCAGCGGTCAGCTTTCAGCGGTCAGCCTTCAGCGGTCAGCCTTCAGCGGTCAGCTTATCGGAACGCGTGCATCCCTGCACGCCACAACTCTGCCCACAATGGTGAACCTCCCGCAGGTTCTAACGCGAGCTAGTTGCCTCCGAGCACGAAACCTGCGGGAGGTTGCTTGCTCGGCGTACTCCCTTGCTTCCTCTTCAGTCTCGAACGTCCTGGCGATGTCGAATTCGCGCCAGACCGTCTCCCCCTCTAGCTCCACCTCAATAACGCGCCTTTGGATCTCGCCCATGTGGGGAGGGGATATGTCCAGCAGGCATATCTTTTCTACATCCATCTCCCGGCATTTCTCGCACACACTCGGGCCTCTCTTGCAATGCGCGAGGCGCATCCTTCTGATTATGTAGTGTGACATTCGGCTCTACCTCCTCGGGCTCGGTAGCAGTATACACTGCTGAGCAGAGAGACGCAATAATCTCAAATCCACCCCCGCTCCAGCGGGTCCGCGATCCGCGGCCTCCCTGGTCAGCGGTCACAAGTCAACCAACGGGGGGGCGGTCAGGAGACCTTACCCAACAAGGGGCGGTCAGGAGACCTTACCCAACAAGGGGCGGTCAGGAGACCTTACCCAACAAGGGGCGGTCAGGAGACCTTACCCAACAAGGGGCGATCAGGAGACCTTACCCAACAAGGGGCGGTCAGGAGACCTTACCCAACAAGGGGCGATCAGGAGACCTTACCTAACAAGGGGCGGTCGGGAGACCTTACCCAACAAGGGGCGGTCAGGAGACCTTACCCAACAAGGGGCGATCGGGAGACCTTACCTAACAAGGGGCGGTCGGGAGACCTTACCCAACAGAGTGTAATGCGTCGCCCCTACTCTTCCCCTTCGGAACGACGGTCCCGCAGGTGCTCGAGCGCCGCATCCAGCTCGGCACAGGCCGCTCTGTAGTCCAGCTTCTCGAACTGGCCCTCGCGCAGCAACCAGCGACCATCTACCATCACGTCGCGGACGTGCATGCCGGAGACGGAATAGACCAGCGCCGTGTAGACGTCTTGTCCGCCGAGTGGCGCCCAGCCAATCTCATTCAGATCCAAGGTAATCAGGTCGGCCCGCTTGCCGGGCTCCAATGATCCGATCTGGTCCTCCAGCCCAAGCGCCCGCGCCCCGCCCAAGGTAGCCATCTCCACCAGTTGGCGTGCGGGGATGGCCTCTGGCTTGTGCTCCAGGAACGAAGCGATCTTACCCAGCAGTCGCATGTCCTGGAAGAGGTCGTAGGAGTTGTTGTTGGCTACATTGTCGGTACCCAGCGCTATCTTCACGCCCGCGTCAAACATGGCGCGCAGCGGTGGTGTTGAGGCGCCCGCGCGCGTGAACGATGAGGGCACGATCACAGCGGTGAACGGCGACTCGGCCAGCGTAGGCAGATCCTCGGGTGGGATGGTCAGGCAGTGTGCTGCGAGGAGACGTCGTTCCAGGATGCCCATCACCTTCATCTGCTGTACCGCGCTGCGCCCAAAATGCTCCTGGCAGAAGTTGTCTTCCTCCCCGTGAGTGGAGAGATGGATGTGCAGTCCAGTCTCGAACCGATCCGCCAGGTCCAGTTCAGTCTGGATGGTCTCCGGGAGGTTGTCGGCGAAGAAGGCATGAGGGCCAACCCAGCCTTTGAGACGGCTATGCCCCTGTAGCCCCTGGAGGAAAGCCTCGGCCTCAGCCAGGGCTCGGGCGCTGGCGTCTGTATCACCCAGCTCGACGATGCCGAAGGCGAGTGCGGCGCGCAGCCCGCTCTCCTTTACAACCGGGACAACCTGATCCATGTAGAAATATTGATCGGCGAAGCAGGTGGTCCCCGTCCGGATCATCTCCGCACAGGATACCGCAACGGCGGGCGGTATCATCTCAGGCTCGAGGTAGAGCTCCCACAGGCGGATGGCGTTGTACCAGCCATCCAGTGTCAGTAGAGAGTAGCCCTCTGCCAGGCCGCGGAACAGTACCATCGGCGTGTGCGTGTGCGCGTTGACCAAGCCGGGCATCACCAAACAGTCGGAGAGGTCGAGCTTGGGCAAGTCCTCGCCCTCGAAAGCCTCGATGTCAGCAACGCGCACAATCTGCCCATCGCGGATGTGAATACCGCCCGGGCTGTATACGTGCCAATCCGGATCCAGCGTGACGATTATACCGGCAAGAATGAGATAGTCATTCATTGTGAGGTTTCCTCCGTTACCGAGCTATTAGCACCCCCAGGAGTGCAGCGTGATGCAGCAGTTGAATGGGGGTATTCTAGGGCATTTGACACGCGTGGTCAAGTGGAGTGTAAGGATTGCTTTTAGCAGTCAGCTATCAGCGGTCAGCTTGTGCGCCCAGGATGGGCGCGATCCTCTAGCCTGTCCCCCCCTGTGCGTGCTTTTCGCACGGGGGAGGGTTAGGGAGGGGGCATCGTCTCTCCTGATCTCCGCCAGCTCGCGATGAACAGGGAGCCAATCAGCAGCCAGGGACCAGCCGTGATCGACACAGCGAGGCCCTTGTTATGACCAGCGGCAAAAAAGGCGAATATGCCGTACGCGATAGCGTCGACTACCAGTATCGTCCCGCCGGTCCCCTCCCTCCACCAGGCAACGATGACGCCGACCACTGACGTGGTGATCAGCACCGCCATCATCGCACCCTCCCCCGTCAACGGGCCGGGCTCGGTAATCCCATAGCCGATGCCCATAAGCAGCGAGTACGCTGCCGCCAGCGAGCCGAGTCCACGGGCAATCCAACGTATCCTTTTGGTCGCCTTGTCGTCAGTGTTGCTCACTTTTGCCATGATTCTCCTCCCGGTAGTCTCCCTGTTGGGTATTGGTAGCCAGTTGTAGTAAGATCGCCACGAATTTCACGAATTGACACGAGTTTGGGCGGGCAGGGATGCCCGCGATCCAGGGCTGCTGCTGTTCGGTTGCATGGTTGCCAAGGATTGAAATCCCTGTCTGAAGCTGAGAAGTGCCCGCAGGCACTGGAATCCACGCACAAAGTTCAGCCTGCAGTTCCATCTGGCTCACCCTCCCGGAGGTTTCCAGCGGAGCTGGAGCAAGATAGGCTAGTTCGGTCCTTTCTCGCTCCCCGGGTGTCTGGAGCAGAACCTCCGGGAGGGTTGCTGCGGCTACCCGTCGCCCGTGCCGCCCTGACGCCCGCAACCGCAGTACCAATCCTCTGGTGTGCCCATACGGTACCGTCCGCACTGGTGGCAGATCACTCGGGCCAGCGAGTTTCCCAGACGGAGTGTCAGCCGACCCTGGGAGAAAAGGGTATGCACTTCGCGCAAGAGCATACCCCACGTGCCCCCGTTCCATGGAGGCGCCTCGACAGCCACGGGGTGGGGAAAGCTCAGGGAGAGAAAGTCGGGGGCAAATGCCTCCCAATCAATCGTGCCGTAGGGCGGTTGGAGGTGTCTGTCCCTGTTGCCGTCGTTGTCTTGCAGGTGGAAGTTGATGATGCGCTCGCGCAGGATCGCGAAGGCCTCTGGCACACCACCCTCGTTCAGGTGAGCGTGACCGGTATCGAAGCAGACACCCAGGGCCGGGGAGTCGAAGTCGTCCACCACACGTCGAATCGAGGCGGCTTCGGCTCCCAGATGGCCAGGCAGCATGTTCTCCAAGGCCAGCCGTACGCCAACGCCCTCCGCCTCCGGTATCAGGGTCTCCAGGTTGGCATAGAGTTGCCTCCACCTCTGGGCCTCCTCTTCGACCGTCACAGGGCCGCTCGGATGGATGACCAGACACTCTGCACCTGACAGCGCCGCTCGCTCGAGCGCCGTGACGTGGCTAGCGACCGCGGCGTTTCGGGTATCTTCGTTCAGCAGCGAAAGATCGTCGTCCCCACGGAAGGGGGAGTGGACCGAGTAGACGCGAATGCCGGCGTCCTGAAGCCGTTTCGCCTCTGCCATAAGCATCGGCTCATCCTTGTCCAACAGAAACGACGGGCCGGGTTCCAGGGCCGTCACTCCGTCGGCGCGCATGGATTCGATGGCTTCATACGACAAGTCCGGATACCATTGGCAAATGGCAAATTGCACGATAGACCCTTTCTCCTCGCAGCAACCTACTTTCGAGGGCATGACCTCGGAGGTCTTCGACACGATGCAGATCAGCTTGAAGCAGCTCAGAACCAGATAAAGCCAACGTCTGTCTGGCGCGGCACATACCTCCGATGACTCTTCCGCAGCGCGCTCCAGGGGTGTTATGTGAAAAACCCTAACTACGCTCAAGTGTAACACATGCTCGCTGCAAGTCAACCCGGACTCAGATGATATTGACAGGCACTGGAATCCGCGCAGGGTGTCAAGTTCCCTCCCCTGTGGTACTTTTGCACAGGGGAGGGTTGGGGAGGGGGCCAATTCCCAAGGGGTGAGCCTCAGTCATCGAACCCGCTCACCACTCCATACATTTGATCAGGCATGAGGATTGCCGGGAACTGTTCACGCAACGCTCGGCGGGCATGCTCGCATAGGTGACACGCGTCGGCATAGGCTTCTTCGTGGGGCAGATCATAGCGTTGGACCAACTCCACCGGGCCACCCACAAGCAGTGGGCCAGTGATGGGGTGCGAGTCGGGATCGTACTCCTGGCATATCTCGCGCAGCGGTCGCTGGAGCATGTTCCCCAGCGAGATGCCCTGGCAGATGTGCAAGTTCCCGAAGGGGTCCACGTGTACCCGTCCCGGCTCGCGCAGGTCTTCGTAGGGACACTCCGTGAACTGGGTCCACGAACGTCGTGGGGCGCGGGATGCGAGCGCTTCTGCCGCTCGACCGCGGTACATGACGCCCGTTTCTTCCGGCGGAAGCTTGCCGACCGCCGCCTCCACGCTCGTCGCCTCGGGCTCAGCGATACTGATGACTCCGAGCGGGATCTCCAATTGTTGTGCTGCTTGCTGGGCGTTTCTCACTTGTTGACTCAGCTTCTCGTTCCAGTGATAGACGTCACTGCTGACCGAGAGATCGCTGATCAACCCCGGGAAAGGCCTCAGCCACTCCACGGCGTCCTCGATACTGGTCGCCCAGTACGCGTTCGAGACGATGCCGACCTTGAAGCCCATATCAGCAGCCAGTTCGACCCCCTTGAGCATTAGGACATAGTAGAGGAACGGTTCGCCACCCTCGAAGTAGATCGATTCGACCGTCCCCAGGTCCTTCGCCTGCTGTAGAATGTGCCGGACACTCTGCAGGGTCATGGTGCCGCTCTGCCACGGACTGCCCCATACGAAACAGTGACTACACTCCAGATTGCACTGATAGGTCAAGAGTAGATGCAAACTCGAAAGCCTCATGATTATCCCTCCCTTGAATGACTCCAATTCGTGGCGTCCCCCGACCTGCCCGGGCGGAGTCAGATTCCGTGCGAGTGCTGCAGCAGCCACTCTTCTGCGATTTCCACGGCCTTGATCAACGCCCTGACACCACAACCGATGGATAGCCGTCCAGCGTCGGTATCCGAATACCCGCTGAGGAAGTAGTCCCAGGCAGCCAGGTAGAACCCGGCATACTCTTCAGCCAACCTGGGCTCACCCAGTTCCTTCAGCCGCGAGACGATACGGGTGCGATTCAGGCTCCACGCGTCCTCAGCTCTAAGCCCCAGGAGGTGGAGCACTCTCGGGCCAATGGGCGAGATGCGCCAGACGAACGTGCGTATTGACTCCCAGAGGTATCTCCCAGGTCTGTCAATCAAGTGAAACGGGAATCGTGCCAGATAGGCGCCGTCCTCGATCAGGCGTCTGCAATCAACGTGTCGGATTCGGTCCGGACCTCCATAGTCACCTTGAGGATATTCCTCTCCGTGGAGGACCGTGATAGCACTTGAAGGCGTCGGGATGTAGTCTGGTTGGTGGCGAAGATCGTTCAGAACCACGAGCTGAGGTCTCGGCGTGTGCAACGGCTTTCTGATCTTTGAGAAGTAGGTCTTCTCAACTCTCGCTTGAACCCGCATCGCTTTTGCTATCGTTCCCAGATGCCTCTGGACCGCGTCATCTTCCGAGAAGTGGATGTGGATATCCACGTCGGAGACCTCGGGCACGTAGTCAAGAAGCGATTCCCACTGCTTCTGCGCGGACCCCTTGAAGTAGAGGCCTCGTATCTCCTGGGGTGGTATCTCGTCCAGCAAGACCTCGATAAAGGATTCAGTCATGCCTCTGACCTCGGCCCGCAGCACTTCTTGGGGTGGATACCGATTGCTCCACTCTACATCCATCGCCTGACCTCCCTCTCATTCGGTTGCCTGGTTGCCTGGTTGCCGGGTTGCCAGGGATTGAAATCCCTGGTTGAAGTTGAGAAGTGCCCACAGGCACTAGGCCCCGAGCATTCAAGGATTGAAAATCCCTGCCTGAAGCTGAGAAGTGCCCGCAGGCACTGGAATCCACGCGGCAAGTCAGTCACCGGCCAAGGATTGAAATCCCCGGCTGAAGTTGAAAAGTGCCCGCAGGCACTGGAACCCACGCAGCAAATCAGTCACCGGCCAAGGATTGAAATCCCCGGCTGAAGTTGAAAAGTGCCCGCAGGCACTGGAACCCACGCGGTAGGTCAGTCCCTGCGGGGCCTTCTCGTTTTCAGGCGGTGACAGAAGTCACCATCTCTCCGGCTATCAGCTCGCGGATCTCCAGCGGTTCGCCCTTGCTGGGGTCGCGCACCAGCGAGAGGGCACCGGTCTCGCACTTGGAGACACAGACGCCACACCCCATGCACAAGGTCTCGCTAACGCTGGCCAGGTCATCAGTGACCGAGATCGCTCCGAACTGACAGAACTCGGCGCAGACGCCGCAGCCGATGCACGAGTCCGTATCCACCCGGCTGACGTAGCCAGAGGAAGCCAGCATCGGGGTGCCAATGCGCCAGGCCCGCATCGCCGCGCAGCAGCAACTGCAGCAGTTGCAGATAGCGTAGAAGCGGCCCAGCATGGCGTCCTTGAAGAACGCGTGGTGCACGTGGCCCCTTTCGTGCTCGGCACACAGGATCTCCTCCGCCTCCCTGGGTGTTATCCAGCGCGCACGACGAGGATGGTGCTCGGCGACGAAACCAGCAAAGGGCTCGCCTATAATGATACAGACGTCCAGCGGGAGGCAAGGATCGGTGCGCACGGAGCGGCAGGGACACTCCAGAGCTACGATGTGGTCGGGGTTGCGCATTATGATATCGCGGGCCTGCGCATAGGGGATCACCTGCTCCAAGTCCGTCAGGCAGATATCCTCATTGATGGTGACCAATTGCCTGGCCGCTTCCAGGGGCACGACCTTGCCGTGGTAGGTATCGGCGAAGGTGACGCGCTCAGGGTCCCGGCCATCGAGCGGCCGAGGAGTGAATAGCGGGGAGAATATCTTCACTAAAGGACGAAAGATTCGC
Organism: Anaerolineae bacterium; assembly: GCA_022013675.1. Taxonomy (GTDB): domain Bacteria; phylum Chloroflexota; class Anaerolineae; order JAKLPW01; family JAKLPW01; genus JAKLPW01. Next base: position 10,384 of record JAKLPW010000374.1, read on the forward strand.
GCGAGCCAATGCTCCCCTGTCCCAACGCCGATGTAGAGGTAGGGCCAACGCAGGTAGACGTTGGCGTGGAGCCAGTCGAAGAAGGTGTATCCGGGCGTGCGTCGTGCCTCCTTGGTGAAGGCGCGGGTAGAGCGTCGTGGTGTGCCAGGCCGGGATGTGCGTTTCGTCATTTCAGTGCTTCCTCCACTCCAGCAACTGTCTCTCGGGCACGTTGATGATCAGCCGCCAACGCGCGCTCTTTGGCCCTCCGGGTGGCCCCGTAGGGTCTAGCCGCGCGTAGGTGCGATTGCCCCGCGTCTCCAGCAGCTTCAGCGCCGCCTCATCGGCGCCACCCAACAACTCCAGCCAGAATCCCATGCGGCGCATGGCACTCCGGTTCCCCAGACGACGACTGTAGGCGATAGTCTTGTCCAGATCGATCTCGTCGCTGCCGAACCAGAGGCCCTTGGCAGGCTCGATCACGCCCCCACAGTACTCGGGATGATCGAACCCGTCGGCAATGGCCTTCTCTCGCTCGGCGACCTGAATGTAACCGTCCAGCAAGGGTTCGCTGACGTGACCAAAGAACTTCTCGCCCAGGGTAACGAACCGATAACGAACCCCTTCGACGGTCAGGGGTCGTTTGCGCCGGGTGGTGGCGATCCACACCTGACCGGGTTGCTGCTCACTGTAGCCATAGTAATGCAGCGCGGTGGCGTAAGCCAGATAGTAGGGAGTCACCAGAGCCGAGGCCACTGCGTACTCGTGCGGAGCCCAGCGTGCTTCGGGGCCCGCCTCCAGGGGAATGAGCCGATAGCTGCCCCGCTGTAGGCGCGCCAGCCAGCCCTTGGCCGTCAGGCGATGAAGCACCCGCGCGGCGGCATCGGCGTCGGGGCCAAGAGCTTCCCGCGCCTGGGCGAGGGTAAACGTGCTCAAGCCCGCCGCGGCCAGGCTGCTCAACAAGCGCGATTCCCGCGTGCTCAGGTTCCGGTAGGACATGACTGTGCTCACTTCTTGTTCTCTGTATCAATAATTACAGATTCTGGTATTATTGTAGCACAAAACAAGTATTGTTGTCAAGGTAAGGAGAAAGAAGCTATCAGCGGTCAGCTTTCAGCTATCAACTTCTTACCGGTTGACCGCCTTGACTCTTTCTCACTTCGTCTCGACAGGATAAACAGGATTTATATCGTTTTGTGAATGACTTCACCGCTGAGAGCTCTGAGCACATAGAGAAAGTCATTTTGATCTTCTTTGCGTTCTTTGCGCCTTTGCGTGAGCAACAAACCTTTGCGTGAGCCATGTGGCCAAGGATTGAAATCCCTGTCTGAAACTGAGAAGCGCCCTCAGGCGCTGGGGCCGAGGTGTTGCGTGCAGGGATCCGATAAGCTGACTGCTGATGGCCTATCATGCCTCTCGTACCAGCACAACGAAGGCTCTGCTGTCTCTGTCTCTCTGAAAGGCCTGCACCGGCCGGAAGCGGGCTCTCTCCCACACCCGCAGCGCTCGCTTGTTGAACTCAGCGACAGTGACACGAAACG
>JAKLPW010000375.1 GCA_022013675.1 Anaerolineae bacterium
CCCCGGGCAAACCCCAGGTTCTCTTCGCTGGCAATCAACCGGACTTGCGGGAAATGCGCGCGCACCATATCGGCGCTGCCATCCGACGAGGCATTGTCTACAACATAGACCACAGCGTCCAGCTCAGACCGCTCTAGGCTGGCGTAAACCGAATCCAGGCACTCCCGCGTCAACTCCCGAGTGTTGTAGCTCACTACGACAATGGCCAAATCGGACAAGCCGCCTCCTGATATGCAAAAAGGGAACCGACTAGCTCTAGTTCCCCTTCGCGCGTACCGTCTCCCTCGCCCTCTAGTACTCCACCGAGATGCGGTGAGGATCTACGTAGTCCTCCACTATCCACACATCCTCATGGAGCAAGCCAATCCAGAAAAGGGGCTCCGTGCTCACGGGTCTGTCAGCAACCTGTAAGTGTCCGACGATCGTCACTGTCTGGCCCGGCATCAAGTACTTATACCCATCGATGAAGGTCAACTCGTCGTCGCGGCCCAGTTGCCAACGCCAGGGATAGCGCCGCCCGGCTGAACTAGCACCCTCGAAGTCCAGGCCGATACGAAAAGTACCCGATTCCTTGTGATATCCCTCGGTGTTGTAGTTCTGCCCGGTGGTATACGCGAAGCCAGTCTCCGGCCCCTTGGTGCGTATGGGCACCGCGCCGTAGTTCTTGGCCGTGCAGGTGAAAGTCAGAGTGTCGCCCAACACAAGAATGTCAGCCGACCACTGTGCCCCGCGCTTCACGATCTCCACCAATGGCACGCCCCCCATCTCAATGGTGAGGGTATCAGTCGCCACATCTTTGTTCCCAACGAAGTCCTCGGCTTCGACTACTACCGTATATGTGCCGTCATTAGGAGGTTTAGCACCCTGGTCAACGCCGGCATCGTAATCGTGCTCGTGGTTGCCAGGGGCCCCCATCTCCCGAATTTCGTCCTCAGGAATAGGGTACTTGTTCCCCTCACCATCCAGCAGGTACACCTCGACCAGGGAAGCCTCCTTGTTGAGACGATAGGCAACGGTCACCCGGTCGCTGACACCATCCCGATTGGGTGTGAAACTGTCGGGATAGACACTCATGCCTTCGATCATGAGATGCAGCGGATCGCCACCCTGAATGGTCAAGGGTATCTCTATGGTCTCTGCGCGCCCTCGCTCGTCGGTCGCCTCAAGAACGCAGGTATAGAGCCCATCAGGCAGAAGAGACCCATCGATGGCTCCGCCAAAGTAGGTCGTGCGAGGACCGGGCGAGCGGAGGATATCTTCTCGATAGTAGTGCCTCGTCCCTGACTCGTCAACGAAATACATAGTGAGAGTCGAGCTACGCGAGAGCTCGTATTTAATCTCGGCCACGTCCTCGGTGCCATCGGCATCTGGCGAGATCACGTCCGGTCGAATATGGACATCGCTCAACAACGGCTTCCTAACACATCCTGAAAGGACCATCGTCAGGAAGACGAACCCTACGATCCCTGCTGCTAGTCTCTTGTGCACATGCAATGGACTTGTGCCTCCTCTCCTACGGGCAAAAGTGTACCAGAACGCAGTGCTTTCGTCAAATGGTTTACGCTGTCACCAAATGGCTTCTTGCTTTTCCAGCGGCTCTGCCTACAATACGAGACGTCGAGAATCCATATCAGGAGAATACCGCCATGTCCTCTTACCGCGAAGCCCTAGAATACATCTATAGCCTGTCCAATTTCGAGGCATCTCGTTCCCGTGCCGCCGAACACTTCAACCTCGCGCGAATTGCAGGGATTATGGAGGAGATGGGCAATCCTGAGACTCGATACAAGATCGTGCACGTTGCCGGCACCAAGGGCAAGGGGTCGGTCTGCGCCATGCTGGAGTCTATCCTGCGCGCGGCCGGTCATCGCACCGGACTCTACATCTCCCCACACCTTCACACCTTCCGTGAAAGAATCCGGGTCGCAGGAGAGTATATGGGAGAGGACGAATTCGCCTCGTGGATAGACCACATGAGACCGCTGATAGAAGCGACTCCTGGGGTGAGCACTTTTGAGGTGGCCACTGCCATCGCCTTCGCACACTTCGCGCTGCAGGGGGTGGAGATAGCAGTGTTGGAGGTCGGCCTGGGGGGACGTCTGGATGCTACCAACGTCGTTCGCCCCCTGGTGTCGGTGATCACCTCCATCAGTCACGACCACATGGCCGTCTTGGGTGACACGCTGGAGAAGATAGCATACGAAAAGGCTGGCATCATCAAGAACGATATTCCGGTCGTCAGCGCCCCACAGCACGCCGAAGTCCTGCAAGTCATTCAGTCCGTCTGCACGGAAAGAAACGCGCCCTTGACTCTGGTTAGCCAGGATTGGACCTATGAGCCAATCCACTCTGACCTCAACGGGCAGAGCTACTCCCTTTCGTACGAGAGAATGCCGGGCGTTGCTTATCCCTATTTATCCATGCCTCTTCTGGGTGACCATCAGTTGATCAATGCCACGACGGCCGTCGCCACGGTGAGAGTGCTGCAGGAGTCAGGAGTGACTATCCCAGAGGAAACCATTCGCGAGGGGCTACAGGGAGTCCACTGGCCCGGGAGACTAGAGGTTCTCAACAGAAGACCCCTCATGGTAGCGGACGGGGCCCACAACGACGAGTCCTGCCGGCTGCTAGCCGAGGCTCTGATGCGCCACTTTGACTACCGTCGGTTGATTCTCATCTTCGGGGCCTTGTCGGGCCATGATCATACCAGCATGCTCGATGCACTGCGTGCCTCGGATCCAACTCTGGTCGTTACTACCCAAGCCGATCATCCGCGCGCCGCTAATCCGGCCATCCTGTCATCCTCCGCCGAATCTTTGGGCATGCCATCTCGTGCCGTCCCGACCATGTCCGAAGCGTTACAGCAAGCTCTCTCGGTAGCTACCAATGACGATCTCATTTGTGCTTGCGGTTCGCTCAGTATAGCCGCGGGCATCCGCGAGGCATGGATGTCCCACGCTGGCCTCCCACTGCCTCCCAAAGATCCCCTCGGCATGTAGCTAAGTAGGAGCAGGGTTCACTCGGGCGATGACCACCCCTGTGACCTCAGGGCCTAGTCTGATTGAGGTCACTCATGCAGCAGAGGCCCAAAACCTGCCCCCTATCTCATCGATTGCAGTCGTGCCAGTCTGTGGGCAGCCAAAGAAGTGAGCTCCTGTGTCCATTCGTGAGGGCCAAACTGCTCCAAGGCGAAGGAGGCGGACACCGCCGCGTACAAACCCGCCGTCCAGGCATCACCGGTCTCTGCATAGCCGACCAGAAAGCCCCCGCAATAGGCGTTGCCTGCACCCGTGACATCCACGACTTCCGTATGAAACACAGGCACCTCGTATCGCTGACCGTCAGATGTGCCCACCAGCGATCCGCGCGCTCCCATGCGCAGAGCCACTACTCTGGCTCCATCGTCCAACAGGGAGGTCATTATCTCCGTGGGAGAATCCAGACCATACAGTCCCGCAGCGCCATTGAGATCGGGAGAGACGATGTCCACCGCAGCTAACACATCAGCGAAGTCGCTACGTTTATCGGGATCCATCAGGGAGCACGGCTCCCAGAGAATCAGACGCACATCCTCCCTTCGAAGCCGCTCAACCCAGGGCAGCAGAACCTCAGGAGCATCGCTCAAGATGTAGGCCCCTCTGGCCCCGTGATAGCTAGAAGGGAAATCATCGGGGAGAGGAATCATGGCCTGCAGATCTTTGAAAGGCGTGCGGAACACCTCTGTACGCTGGCCGTCCGGTTCAAAAAGCTGCCAGGCTCTGGAAGTTGGCTTGTCCGACACCTTCACACCAGCCAAATCCACCCCCGACGAACCTAGCATACCTCGATGAACATCTGGCCAATCACGCCCTGCGGTGGACACAAAACCCACGCTAGCATCCCACGTCCTCATGCCCATTACCGCGTGAGTCCCTGCCCCTCCCAAGGTGTTCATGTGCGTAGTGCCATCGGGCAACACTATGTCATCAATTATGATGTTGCTGACGACAATGTAGCCAATCGACATCACGACCCTGCTCCGATACAGCGAGTCAGAAGGGATATAAATCGTTCCCTATCAATCCCTGTACCCACGTCCACGTTGGGCGGCTGATCATGGTGCCCCGAGATGTCACACACCGTCCGACCCCGCGTGAGTTCGCCCGTAAGTTCAACGTCTACATGCATTGGCCGAGTGGTGACGATGTCAGGCGCGATACAGGCAGCCACCGTGCAGGCATCGTATATCTGCCCCTCGCTCCACCCCAAGCGGTCTATGAACCACTGCACTTCTTCGGATATGAGATCTGCAGCAATGCGACTGGCAGGAGTCCCTAGCCCACGTATGCGCTCTGCATCCTCCAGTGAAACCAATGCCTGGGCCGTGACCTCAAGTCCTATCATGGTAATAGGGATCCCTGCACGAAACACTACCCGCGCTGCCTCCGGATCAGCATAGATGTTGAATTCTGCTGAGGGAGTGACGTTCCCCTCAGCGTAGGCTCCCCCCATCATCACAATGCGAGGAATACGTTCCGCCAGGCGTGGCTCCTGTAGCAGGGCCAGGGCAATGTTAGTCATAGGACCGATGGGCATGAGTATCGTCTCGTCCGTTGTGCCCAGGTAGTACTCTATCAGGAAGTCCACCGCGTGTTTGTCCTGAGGGATCATCACCGGGTCGGGTAAGGACAGTTCCCTACCTTGGGTCACGCCCCGAGGAGGAAGTCTGTCTTGCAACGCGCGCTCAGCCCCAGCATATACTGGTACGCTTGCCAGTCCCCCCGCTTCCAGGGTAGCCAGCGTGTTTCGAAGCGTAGTCGGCAGCGCAGCGTTCCCGTGTACCACTGTTACGGCTACTAGCTCCAACTCCGGTGCGTGTCCCGCCATTAGCATAGCAACGGCATCATCACCACCGGTATCCACATCCATAATCACTTTCAACTTGCTCTCACCTCCTGAGATGGAATTAGCACCAACATCAAAGCTGCAACGAGGGACAACAGAGCCACACCGTGAAGCACGGCAGAGGAATCGCTTGTGCTCCCTATTCCGCGGTTTTAGCAGCGGCCACGAACGCCCTGATCTTGTCCTCGCTCCAATCCGAGGCCAGAGCTGCACGGGACCATCCCGTGGTAGCCTTCAGAGCACTGCTAACGATGACCCCGTCAGCTACCTTCAACGCTTGGGAGATATTTCCCGCATTAGCACCACCACCCAGAAACACCGGGACTCCCAGACCCACCGCGCGTACCTGCGCCAGCATCTCCAACGACTCATCAAAGGACTGTCCCGTCAGAATCAGACCATCGGCCCGCCCGAAGGTCACTGCATGACGCGCGGCTTCGACCAGCGGCAAGGGAGCTAATGGCATGCCGGTCCGATCATAGATGTCAGCAAGGATAGCAACTCCTTCTGCTCCGATCTGAGCGCGATACCGAATAGCTTCGGAGGCACAACCCTCGAGGATCCCTTCTGCCTTGACCATGGCTCCAACGTAGACCTTAAGGCGCACGAGATGGGCCTCGATGGCTCGCGCGATGCCCAGCGGCTCCTTTGCCCCATGTTCCATCAAGCAAATACCCAGAACCTTGTCAGGGAAAGCACCGCGCAGAGCATACCCAACCGCTGCCATGCTCGCAATGGTATACGGCTCCACCTCCCGATCTATGGGGTAATCGCTCAGATCCTGAATATAGAGGGCGTCTATGCCATTATTAAAGGCAGCCTCAGCGTTACGACGAGCGTAATCTATGATCTCGTCTATGGAACGGGCCACCGGATGCCCAGAGCCTGGCAATGGTGGAAGGTGCAGCGCAGCGATCAGACGTACTTCTCGCCCATTCAGACGAAGCGGCGTGTTCATGGATGCGTCTCCTCCTGGATGACACTGCTCTGAATGCGGCTGATACCTCCTCCCTCCTTTACACTACGGCCTCCACTGAAATCGCGGAAGAAAGGCTCGTCCAGCACCTGGGCGCGATAAGCCGCGAACAACTCAGTTGCAAGGCAATAGAGTAATGGAGAAAAAGCCTCGCGCACACCCTCCATCACCGGCAGAACGACGTCGGCCTGAGCGCTGATCGTCTGCTCACCCTCCGGAACGATAGCCACTACCCGCCGACCGATGGCCTTGGCGGCCACCGCAACCTCGCCTGCGCGATCGCTGCTACGTCCCTCGGGGACTATGAAGAAGGTGGGAGTACGTGGCTCTCGCGCAAAATACTGCAAGTGGGCCCATTCCTCAGTATCCTGCCCTACGGCAGGATCACCGCTGGCCTCCAGGATCTTGGCTGCTGAGAAAAGGGCCGTCCCGTAGTTAGGCCCGCCTCCCACGAAGACAAACTCAGATGCATCGGCCCAATCCTCAGCCAACTTCTTGATCCGCTCCTCATTGGCGGACACCGTCTCTGCAATAGCCAGAGGCAGCGAACTGAGCTCACCACGCAACTGGTCGGCCTCTGCTGCTGTCAGCGTGCCCCGCATCTGGCCTACCTGGATGGCCGATAGATAGAGCATCATCAATGATGCGGCGTAAGAGCGCACGCCTGGGATTGGAGCCGCGGATGGGAAAGGTGGCACCACTGTCTTCAACACAACCTGCGCCGAACGCGCTATCCTGCTATCCAGGGAACCAGTCAACGCCACTGCCGTGGCTCCGGCCTTTCCAGCCAACCGAAGGGCTTCAATCGTACGGGCTACTTCTCCTGAAACGGATATGCCGATCACTACGTCGGTATCAAGGGCCGAGCTACCAGAGGAGTACAAGAAAGGCGCGGTGTAGCGAGAGAACTGAAGAGATGACAGGGCCTCACATGGCACGCCAGCAATAGTATGAAAAGCCAGCCTTGCCCCCAGAGCAGCGTGGTGCGAATCGCCACATCCCGTGATAAGAATCCGCTTTGCGGACACACACAGTTCCGAGTCGAGCACTCGTCTGGATTCCTCGTCAAAAGACTCAAAACACTCCCACAGCATATCCGCCAAGCCGTGTACCTGCTGCAACATCGCACTGGTTTTCAAGGACATCTGGTTGTGTTCCTCCTCTCTCAATGGAGACCCCCTTACCGCAGGGTCCCGTACAGTACCTCTTTCCATCTAGCAGGGTCAATCTCCCAGCACACCTCGACGTTCGCTTCCTTGTTGGTAACACCATACTCATCCACCACCGTCATGCCACGGGTCAACTCGCTATGAACCTCAACATCCACATAGTGGCGAGACGAGCGTGTGCAGACTGATCTGTCCATGGCGATAGCCATAGTCACCGGATCGGGCAAAGATAAGCCGGTAAGCCCCAGCCATTCCAGACAAGCTTTCAGCGCATGGCTGTTAGAGTCAAGAGTGAAATCGGCATAGGGAGTCCCAAAAGCGCGTACCTGTTCTCGATCAGCATCTTCCAGTAGGGCCTCACCAAGACAATGCTCCCACCCCACCATCATGATTGGCATTCCGGAATGGAACACTATCTCGGCTGCTTCTGGATCACACCAAATGTTGTACTCCGCGGCCGGAGTAACATTCCCCACAGTGTTGGCCGCTCCACCCATGACGTATACTTCCCGTACCAGGGAACTGATGTCTGGCGCTTTCCTCACTGCAAGAGCGACGTTGGTCAGCGGTCCCAGGGTCACCAGGGTAATCTCTCCGGGCGCACCACGAATGGTCCTGATAATGCGGTCTACCGCGTGTTCCTCTTCCGGGACAAGCCTGAGCGGCGGCAGAGACATTCCCCCCATCCCGTCTTCTCCGTGGAAGAAGTAAGCTCGCGAGGATTCCCGCACCAGGGGACGGTCCACACCCGGGTAGACAGGAACCTCTGCCCCGCACAGTTGGACCGTATGCAGCGCGTTTCTGGTCGCTTCCTTCACGGAAACATTACCTGCAACTATGGTGATAGCTTCCACCTGAATATCCGGCGTGCGCAAGGCCATCAGGATCGCAACAGCATCATCGGAAGCCGTATCGGTATCAATAAGAAAGCGGCGCATGTTTGTCTCCTCCCTCCACTATTCGCCCGAAGGTTTGTGCCCCTCAGGCAGTCATCCTCTCATAAAACAAATCCAGTAGACTGGCAGCATCCACACCCACACAAACCTCGACGTTGGGATCTTGTCCCCAGCTTCCCAAGTAGTCCACCACGGTCTGACCAGCACAGCGCCCCATAGTCTCGACCTCGACGTACCATTCCTCGGCCGTAAATAAATCAGGAGCAACAGCGTAGACCATAGCGGAGAGATCATGGACGTCCATATCGTCCCTACCACACTGCGTATGGTAGAAATCCAGGTAGCATGGCAGGATCGAAGTGATGAAATCGGTCAGGGGCTTCTTCGCGTCGTCCAGGGCTTTCACATAGGCAGCGTCCAGGACCACCTGCGTGGTTAGGTTCAGTCCCAGCATAGTTAGAGGCCAACCCGCCCCAAAAACGATCTTAGCAGCCTCTGGATCGTTATGGATATTGGCCTCGGCCACGGGAGAGACGTTGCCCACGATAAGGGCCGCACCACCCATCAGAATTACTCGCTCCACCTTATCCACGATACGTGGCTCCAGGCGAACGGCCAGTGCCAGATTGGTCAGAGGCCCGAGAGCTACGATAGTGAGCCTATCAGGGCTTGAAAGCAGTTGCTGGATGAGGAAATAGGCGGCGGGCAATCCAGACAACTGAGCTCGAGGAGGAGGCAACTGCACATTCCCCAGACCATTCTCTCCATGCACAAAGGGAGCCCCTCCATCGAACGGATGCAACAGGGGCTGAGAGGCACCTGTGGACACAACGATATCACTGCGCCCAGCGAGATCCAGTATCTGCCGCGCATTGCGCGTGGTCTGGCCGATGTCAACGTTACCAAAGACGCTGGTCAGCGCCAGTACCTCGAGCTCCGGTGATTGCAAGGCAAAGAGAATTGCCATGGCATCATCAATGCCAGGATCGGTGTCAATTATGACCTTCTTCATCTCCATTCACTCCTCTTCTCAAATGCCCTGCGGGCTTCACCACTCAGAACCATTGCTTGCTTCCACGGAATGGTGGTCATCACGAATCAGGCTTGCTACCAATATCTCATTGCGAAGTACAGGATCTGATCCTCATTCACCACGGGAACTAGCGAGGGCGACAGCTATCTGGGCTGCCACTCGCGCATTGTTGATCAGCAAACTGACATTGGCACGTTGGCTGCGCCCTTGGGTCAACTCGCTGATGCGAGCCAGGAGAAAGGGAGTCAATGCCTTGCCCCTGACACCCAATTCGTCCGCTTGGCGGGTGGCCTCGGCAATGGCTTTCTCGGCCTCTTCCGCCGGCCATTCATCCTCAAGTGGAATAGGCACCGTTACCAACAAGCCCCCCTCTATCCCCGCAATCCGGCGAGCGCGAGCGATGCGCGCTACCTCGTGCGGTTCATCCACCCTTACATCCACCGGCAGGCCGCTGCTGCGGGAGTAGAAAGCAGGGAACTCGTCAGTACCGTAGCCTACTACGGGGACTCCCAGAGTCTCCAGTCTCTCCAGCGTCAATGGCAGATCAAGGATCGCCTTGGCTCCGGCGCAGACAACGATCACCTCCGTGCGTGCCAGTTCTTCCAGATCCGTCGAAACATCGAAGGGATGCCCACGATGCACTCCGCCGATGCCCCCGGTGGAGAAGATCGGTATGCCAGCCTCGTGAGCCACGATCATGGTTCCCGCCACTGTGGTGGCCCCGTCCAGGCCCAGTCCAATAGTAATGGGCAAGTCGCGCCGGCTGCACTTGCGTATCCCCTTCGCATGGGAAAAGTGTTCGAGTTGGGACCTATCCAGGCCCACCATCACCTGCCCCTTGAGCACGGCAATAGTGGCCGGTATGGCACCATCCTCCCTAATAGCTTGTTCGACGGCCAATGCCGTCTCCAGATTCTCAGGGTAGGGAAATCCGTGGCTTATAACCGTGGACTCAAGAGCCACAACCGGCTTTCCTGCCCACAGGGCACGCTCCACTTCTGGTTGGATATGGATTGTCTTCATGAAGTCCTTTCACCTTTCTTGCAGAGGAGAAATCCGTCCCAGAGCCCGCGACGAGTAACTCGGCGGATACCTCCGGGCAGTCATTCGGCTCCCAGGGTATTGCCAAATCCCCGTTGCAGGACCACACACACGCCCACAAGGGGCTAAGCTA
>JAKLPW010000376.1 GCA_022013675.1 Anaerolineae bacterium
CATCCAGTCCCAAGCCCAGCCCGCGTCCGGTACCAAAGCCTACCCCCGCTCCTACACCCCCTACTCCTAAACCTCCCACTCCCACTCCTCCTAGTCCTACGCCGGGGGTCCAGAAACATGTCGATTTGGCGGCTGGGGTAATAGGACAGCACGTGGACGTGGATGGAAGTTATGGGGCTCAATGTGTTGATCTTGTCAAACACGCGCGTCCTGATTTGGTGGGAAAAGGGTTGAAGGGGAATGGGGACCAGTGGGCCGAGAATGCTCGTGAGCTAGACATCGATACCAAAGCAGCGCCAGAACAGCCGAGCGCGGGAGCTGTCTTGGTGTGGCCCGCATGGAAAGGGGGCGCTACAGGAAATGGTCATGTCGCGATCATAGAGTCCGTTAATCCTGATGGTACCGTGAACGTGATAGAGCAGAACTGGCCGCCAGGAACTCCAGTGACAAGGCGAACCGTGTCCCTTGTTGGTGGCATGGAATGGATACCTTGAACACGCGTGACAACCAATCAGGGTCCATTTCTAATACTAAATTTACCATATGTTCACTTACAAAGGAGGATTTTATGGTATAATGGTATCTTCTCAATAAAATGGGGCAATCACTTGGATTCTGTTCGTAGTAGACGCTTTAGCGCCGTGAAAACGCACTAAAGTGCGCACTACGAACTAAAATTCAATTCTACTGAATCTAATGCCCCGAAATATTGAGATGATACGTATAATGTGTTAGACAAAGCTTGTGTCTTGTTGAACCTTAGTTCATTGCCGAAAAGGAGGCATACCTATGGCAGATCGAATTCTTTCTACCGCTGCTGCTCGAGAGGCAGTCAAGCAGCTACAGAGTATCATCACGGGCCCGTTCTTGGACCAAATCACCGCGCTCGACAAGCAGGGAGATATTCTCTCGAATCCCAACGAGTGGGATGGGAAGCTTGCAGAGGACTTCCGAACCACCTGGGATGACACTCATCAGAAGTTGGTGCAGACCAAAGAAGCTCTCGAGGAGCTGCGCGTCAACATCCAGACGATTCACGATAACATCTGGACTGCTGGCGGCAATATGTAGTTTCGTCCGTACGGGAAAGTAATAGCGACAGGCTGAGGATGACTCATGCCATCCTCAGCCTATCCCTGGCAGTCTCCTGCGTACTCTTGTGAGATATGAGGTAGTCAGGTCTTTTGTGCGTGCCTGGCTGCCGGAAAACCGGTGGTGAGATAGTTGGTGTTTGCTGCCCTGCCAGGGTTTCTGTTCTGCTTGCAGTTGACCGATCAGTCGCCCGTCTGTGGGTTGATGTACAAGGAAGAGTGCTCATTTCCGTGCCTTACTATACCAGGGGTGGTGTGTCACTCGTGGTGGGCTAAGACGGAGGGGAATCGTGACACCAAGGACCAGTTCTGCTGAGCCCCGGGAGCTATCCCGATACTCTGATGCTGGGAGCCAAATCAACAGGGAGTTGTCTTCCGAATCTCACCGTCTGGGTCGTAATCTCAGTCGGTTCGAAAGTACGTGCCGGGAGAGGGATTTTCGCGTGTCGGTCAATCATCTCGACGATTCCTTGCGAAGTTACGTGCGGCAGGCACAAGAGATCGATGACTGGGTGCGCCGTGTTGGTACCGGATTCCTGGAAGCAGACCGCCGGCGTCGGTTGCGTCCCATGGATTTGATCCATTTCGACCCAATGGGAGTGTGGAGAGAAGTGGACAAGTGGGAGGACCGATGGGAGTCTATCCAGCCAATTGTCGGCGGGATGATAACTGCTGTGTCCCTGCATCCGGGGACGGCTTATGCTGGCCAAATCATCATTGACATGCCGGATATGCTAAGACATTTCGTTCACCTTCGCACGATTCGGAAGTGGGCTGGGTTAAGCCCGTATCTCAACCACATCAAGGCCGCGTCACTCCCTTCCCACATGGTTCACCTCGATCTGGTCATTGCCGTGCCGGTGATCATCTACAAGTGCATTCGTAACCTACGCGACTACGAAGGCATGCGACTGATCGGGGCGATAACTACGGACACCCTGCTCACCCTGGCTCCAATCGGGGGAGGATTTGCTGGAGCAAAGATAGGAGCACTCATCGGCACGTGGATTTGTCCTGGTGTTGGAACCGCGGCAGGTGCAATTCTAGGGTACATCATTGGCAAGATCGTCACCAATTGGATGATTGATCGCCACGACGTTCGCGAGACGATGATCGATGGGATCGAGACTGGCCTTCAGAAAACGGGGGTCATAGTACGGAGAGGAGCGAGGGCGGTTGATGGTGCCGTCCAGTCAACTGTTGAGGCAGTGTCCCATGGCATGCAAGAGAGTGCCAGGATGCTGGGAGAATCTGTGATATCAGCGGGGCAATCTCTCAGAGGGTATGCTGACAGGATTGACACTGTAGTGAGACCCACTGTCAGGGCCGTCACCGAGCATGTGGCTGCGGGTGGGCAGGATGTCGTGGAGTCCGTTAGAGAGGTTGGACGAACCGCCAGCACAGTCGAGGCTGCGGCGCGATCATATGTTCGCGCGGTCTCGGGTGGGATCTCTGCTGGTGTTGGGGCCGTGCAGCAGTCGGCCACGGGAATCTCGCACGCTGCTGCAGGGGTAGATAGGGTAGTCAGTTCGATAGTAGGCTCGATCTCTCAGACAGTCTTCGGCTTTGGGAGTAGGGCCTCGGGTCTGCAGCCGGCCTCGTGATCTCCAGCGAGTTACATGTTTGTATGATGCGGGCCGGGCTATCTGGTGGATGATCCCCAGACTGGCGCGCTATTGACCGATGTCAGACAGGGTGCGTATTTGAGGTACAGCGGTTCTTCATTGACCTACTTCTTCTTGCAGGTAGATCCGAATGACGGGGGGCAAAGATGAATCAGGATGGGTACAGGCTTTCCATCGAGGAGGTGGCCTTTGCCATGGGCCACATTGGTGGCGCCGAAGTCGCGAGTGGGTTTCTCCTGGCCCTTCTTGGAGAAATCAGTGAGCAAGAGGCAAATGGTCGCCTCTACTCCGCGAGCCACTCTCTGATCGCTCGCGGGTATCTGGATGTTGATCTTGAATCGAGCGAGAGCAAACTCGATGAGACGCTCGCGATGGTGATTAGCACGCTCGTTGGCAACGATTTCTCGATTCGTTGCAGCCGCATGGTGAGTGGTAACGAGCAAGTCCTGAACTTCTTCGTGCACGGAGACGAGATCGTGGAACACGTGCTGGAGAAGGAGGTCGTTTCGTGTCTCCAACGAATGTCGGGCGTCGACTCGGTGGTGGATCACTGTCTCATGTTTTTTGGGGTCCCAGCTGGGTCCAAAGCGGAGCCGCTATCTGAACCAGTGGGCACTATCGAAGCGAGCCTGGTGGAAGAGACGAAGGACGCTGTCGATGGCGGTTCCAAGGATGAGATCGCTGCCCGACTGTCGGATGCAGGCCTCGAGGCCACTGTGGCTGATGATCTCGCTGAGGATTTCATGACCCAAGAGTACCGAGGGGCTATTTTGAGGGTAGAAGGCAAGGATCTCGAACCGGCGTCTGGCAAAGGATTTTTGCTCCTGAAGAGCCCGAAGAGATTCTGGAGTTTCGAGATTGTACCTGAGGAGGTTCCTTTGGCACGGGTGCGGCGGGGCACGCCGGCTCAGCTTGGTAGTCTGATCGAGGGGTTTCTGAGGTAGTAGCAATATCGGGACTCCCGTCCCCTACTTGGCTGATAGTGGAGGGCTCTTAACATGACGCGAGGAACTAGCTCTGCCGTTCCGGAAGAACTGATTCGGTATTCGCTAAGGGCGGTACAGATTGACAACGAGTTGGTCTCAGAGTCGCATCGGCTTTCCCGTGCCCTGGATAGCTTTGAGAGGACCTGCAGGGAGAGACAATTCCGCGTGCACGTTAGTCACCTCGACGATGCATTGCGGAGCTACGCCAGTGAAACTGAGAATACGGACCGCTGGGTGCGCACCGTCGGGCTCGGGTTTCAGGAGGCAGACCGTAGGGCTTGGATCGAGCGCCTTGGAAACGCCGCGATAGGGCGCGTTGTGACCTTGCCTTGGACAGGTGGGAACGCTGCTGTGACTGCTATCCTGGAACCGGGATGGACACTCTGGAGGCTGATCCACCCTGAGCACCGCGCAGTGCTTGAAGTGGCTGCGATTGCTGCTCCGGGCTTCATGATAGCTCTAAAGGCGATCGAACTGGCGCGCGATGCAGTGGCAGAAGTCAAAGAAGGCGTTACATGGGTTCGAGGTGAAGGTATTCGTA
>JAKLPW010000377.1 GCA_022013675.1 Anaerolineae bacterium
AAGAGCAGTCGTTCGAGCGTCACTCGTCGCCGTCTGAAATGGGTAGGCATTGTCATCCTGGTTGTCGTCCTGGTCGTGGGGGGCATCCAGCTTGCCACCTCTGTGGGTAATTCCCTGAAATCCACCTTCACTGGTGGTCATGTAACCAGGGGAGGGGTGGGGCAGGTGGAGCAAGTTCCCGTGAAACGGGGCACAGTCACAGATGCGGTCATTGCCTTTGGCCGGGTCGCACCGATGAGAGTGGAGAGCCTCGCCTTCCGCAAGGCCAGCGAGCGCATCGTATCGGTCAATGCAGAAACCGGCATGCCGGTCACAAAGGGACAGGTGCTGGTGGAGCTGGATATGGCTGCCCTGGAACGAGACCTGGCCACGGCGCGCGGGGACTTGCAGGAGGCACAGCAGGCTCTGGATGATCTGAGCGCCTCGGACTCCACGCTTGAATATGCACTCCAGGTGGACTTGAGCAGAGCGCAGGCCACGCTGGAAGCTGCCACGCGGGCGCTGAAAGCGTTCGACGAAGGCAAGGACACGCCGGAGGAGCGGCGCGCGCAAGCAGCGGATGAGTTGGCCAGTGCCCGGGCTGATCTGGAAGCATTGCGGGAGGATCGATCCTATCAGAAGGAGATCGACCGGCTCCAGTGGCTCTACAACCAGGCTGAGGTCGAGCACGGTCCCTACGTGCTCATCGAGAACCCCAGCGAGCAGGATCGAGATACCGAGTGGCTGCTTCGCAACGAGATGTTGGCACGCGGGCAGACCCAGGAAAGTGCCAGGTTGGCCCACGAGGCGCAGTTGCGGGACGCGGAACGGAGAGTCGTTGAGGAGCAACGCTCTTTGGACAGGTTGGGCCAAGAGATCGCGCTGGGCAACCAAGCGGTGGAACGTGCCAAGCTGGAAGCCGCCGAAAGCCTGGCGCAAGCAAAGATCATGGAGATCGAGGAGAGACTGGCTTCCCTGGATGAGGGCACGGACACGGTGGATCTGGCCAAGGCTCAGGCGCTGGTGCTCAAGCTGGAGGGTCAGGTGCGCGATGCTGAAGCAGCCCTGGCCGAGGGACGCTTGGTGTCCCCCTTCGATGGGACGGTGCTGGAAGTGAGGGCCGTGCCCGAGGCGATGGCACTGCCCGGCGCGGAAATGCTCACCGTGGCGGACTACTCGGCCTTTCAGGTGGTGGCCAATGTGAGTGAACTGGACGTGCTGAAGATCAAAGCGGGCCAGGAAGTAACGCTCACCTTCGATGCCCTCGATCCGGAAACGAGGTTGACCGGAAGGTTAGGAGAGATTCCCAACTACGGCAGGTACGAGGGGGGTATCACGTACTACCAGGTGAACGTCACCTTCGATGCCGGAGAACTATCTCTGAAAGACGGCTTCGCGGCCAACATTAGCATCCCGGTGGGCCACAAGGAGAACGTGCTGGTGATCCCTGCGGCAGCCATTTGGGAGGGCCGGGAAGGCTCCTTCGTGAACGTCGTGGAAGGAGATGAAGTGAACGATCGCCAAATCAAGACCGGCGTTGGCGATGGCGTGACTGTAGAGGTGCTGGAGGGGCTCGAAGAGGGGGAGATCGTCTACGTTCAATTGAGACCCCCTCAGTCCAGAGGCATGTACCCGGGAGGTATGTACTGATGATACGCGTCGTCAATATCTGGTTCGGCCTCCTGGGCTTGAAGACGAGTAAGGTACGCTCGGCATTGACCATACTGGGCGTCATCATCGGCGTGGCAGCCGTGATCGTGATCGTCTCCCTGGGAAATGGCATGAAGCGCTTCACGACGCAGCAGCTCGAGGATATGACCAGCGGGACCATCGAGGTGCGGCCTGGTGGGATGATGGGGCCATACATGGGCAGTGGCAGAGTGGAGTATAGTGGGCCAGAGGGGCAAGTAGTCCGTGTCATTGAAGGTGGGGGAATGATGCAGCCCCAACGCCAGCCGCAGCTCGACGAGGCCGACGTGGAAGCGCTTGGCAGGCTGGCTACCACGGTGAACGGCCTGTCCCCCCAGGTTGAGATAATATATGCTCCGGCCATCTACAAAGGAGAGCGTATGCCCTCCGGTAGAATCCTGGGAGTGACTCCCGAATACCTGCACGTATATAAGCGCGAGCTGAAGTATGGGCGGTTCGTGACGGCTTTCGATAACGCTGAGGCGGCACCGGTCGTGGTCATAGATGAGGAGATGGCCAAGGGGGTATTCGGTGCCGACGTAAATCCGGTGGGCGAGATCATCCACATTTCCCACCAGAACGTGCCGCAGAACTACACTATCATTGGCGTACTGGCAGCCAAAGGCCCGAGTTGGAGCCCTACCGGAAACTCGCTGATATTGCCTCTGCGCACGGTGCGCGTTCGCATGAAACAGGAGGCCGGCAGCGGGGTGGACTTCATCGCTGCCAGGGTGGACTCCCGTGTGTCGGAGGAGCGCCAGTACGCTGTGGCTCAGATCAACACGATCCTGGCGGTCAGACGGGGGATCGAACCGGGCACGATGGAGGATTTCCAGGTACGCGATACCCTGGCGTACATGGAAGAACAGAACCAGATCATCAACATCATGACCTTAGTCCTATCGCTAATTGCCGGCATCTCACTCCTGGTGGGTAGCATTGGATTGATGAATATCATGTTGGTGAGCGTCAGTGAGCGCACGGCTGAAATCGGGGTGAGACGAGCCATGGGCGCAAGGCAGGCGGATATCCTGGTGCAATTCCTGTCGGAGGCGCTGCTGCTTTCGCTGGTGGGTGGTCTCATAGGTTTCGGGCTTGGAGTCCTGGGGGCTCAGATCGTCGGCAACCTGATCGAGGAGCTGAAGGGTATGGTCGTGGTGACGGCGGACATCATCACTATCGCAATCGCCATTTCCTCGACCGTCGGCGTGCTCTCCGGTATCTACCCGGCCTGGCGCGCGGCTCGGTTGCAGCCGACGGAAGCTCTGAGGCATATATAACTCGTCTGAAAAAAGCACTCCCTAACCGCCGAGAATGCTGAGGCCGCAGAAAGCGCAGCGGCCGCAGAGAAAACCTGGTAAAACGTCATAAAACCTCCGCGGACTCTGCGTGCTCTGCGGTGAATCCCCCCTTTTTTCAGCGCAGTCATAAATTGGAATAACGACGTGGGCTTTAGGATATCCGCGTCCGTGGTGTAGGGGCAGACCGGCGTGTCTGCCCATCTGAGGTGTTAGTCATGATGGACAACAAGAGTAGCGATCCGATCATCCAACTAGACAACGTGAGCAAGGTCTACCAGATGGGCAAGGTGGAAGTCCCTGCTCTCCGCGGTGTGGACCTCACCATCTGGCCCGGTGAGTTGACCGCCATCGTTGGCGCGTCGGGCTCGGGGAAAACTACTCTCATGAACGTCATCGGCTGCCTGGACTTGCCCACCGAGGGAACCTATCATCTGCGGGATCGTGACGTATCGACCTACAACGACCGGCAGTTGTCCAAGCTGCGTGGTGACGACATAGGTTTCGTCTTTCAGAACTACAGTCTGCTGACACAGCACTCGGCCTTTCACAACGTGCAGATACCGCGCTACTACGCCACCGGGCATGGCGATTCCCGGCGAGCGAAGGAACTTCTGGCACAAGTCGGCCTGTCTGATCGCGCCCGACACAAGCCCACCGAGCTCTCCGGCGGCGAGCAACAGCGGGTGGCCATCGCCCGCGCTCTGATGAACGACCCGTTCCTACTCCTGGCCGATGAGCCCACCGGCAACCTGGACAGCGTGTCCGGGCAAGAGGTGATGGATCTGCTCAAGGAGTTGAACCGCGAGCGGGGGCTGACCGTCCTGCTAGTCTCCCACGATCCGGAGGTGAGCGCGCAAGCCAGGCGTGTCATCACCCTCCACGATGGTCGCATCGTCAGCGACGAACAACGCCCATAAGGGGCTATGCTACGCGTCTGATGTGGAGTTCAACAAACACGTCCACGAGGGGCTATGCTACGCGTTACGCGTCGGATGTCGATTCCTTGTTAACCCAAGATGGCGTGTACCTTCTCCAATTCTGCAGGAATGTCGATCTCCTGGGGACATTTATCCAGGCACTCGCCGCATTGGATGCACATGGCCGCGTTTCCGTTTGGATTCTCCACGTCCAACTTCTTCTTGGAGCCAGCCAGCGCTCGATACCCCCTTCTCACCCGCCATCTCCCGATGCGGCCGTCCTCCATGGAAACGTTGTTCAGTATGGCAAAGTTCTGAGGGATGTTGACGCCATGCGGACAAGGCATACAGTACGAACAGGCGGTGCACGGAACAAGCTCTCTGCTGCGATACACTTCGGCGAGCCTGGATACAATTGCCTTCTCCTCGTCGCTCAGTGAGCCAACGCCCGACCGGTCGGCGCTGGCACAGTTCTCGTCGACCATCTGCTGAGACCCCATGCCGCTCAACACAACAGAGACATCGGGTCGATTCCAGAGGAACTGCAGCGCCCAGTCAACTGGTGATCTCTCGTTCCCTGCCCCCTTCATGATGTCGAGGGCTTCCGCAGGGGGATTGGCCAATCTCCCTCCCTTCAGCGGCTCCATGATCACCACAGCGATTCCCTTGCTGTCTGCATAGGCCAGCCCCTCCGTGCCTGCCTGTAGCCCGGTGTCCATGTAGTTGTACTGGATCTGAGCCACATCCCAGTCGTAGTAGTCGATGATGTCCTTGAAGACGGGGAGGGTATCGTGAAATGAGAATCCGATGTGCCGGATCAGACCCTTCTCCTTCGCGTCTACCATCTTCTCAACGAGACCCAGGTTCCTTACTTTGTCAAACTGGTTCTGATTCAGGGAGTGGAGCAGGTATACGTCCAGATGATCGGTTTGGAGCCTGTCCAGTTGGGCGCTCAGGTACCGATCAAAGTCTTCCGTCTTTCTCACGAGATAGGTCGGCAGTTTGGTCACCAGGTGCACCCGCTCACGGTATCCATCTTGAAGCGCTTGACCCAGGAGTCTTTCGCTATCACCCAGGTGATAGAGCCAAGCGGTATCGACGTAGTTGATTCCCAGGTCGATGCCGTGGCGAATGATCCTGATAGACTCGGCTGTGTCGGCTCTCAGCCGATTTAGCCTTCTGGTCGGCAGCCGCATGCAGCCAAAGCCTAACGCTGACACCTTCCAGTCCAGAGATCCCATTTTGCGGTACTTCATAGTCGTTGATTTCCTCACTTCATATAGATTTTGTCGTGCATGAGAGTATAC
>JAKLPW010000378.1 GCA_022013675.1 Anaerolineae bacterium
CCCAGTTAGGCGCGAGCCTCTGCGCAATCGTGATGAAGTCCTGATAGGTAAGAATTGAGAACTGAGCTTCTCCTTTCGCTAGGGTAGCCTGGAACCTCGTGGCAATGTCCAACGCCTTGGCGTCATCGCCACTGCAGAAGAGACCGCAGTAGCTCTTCACACCCCGCTTCTGTTCATAGGCACAGGCCATCAACTGGTTTCTGAAGAGCTGATTGAAGGACGGTTGGACGTAGAAATCATAGTCTTTGACAAAGACGTCCCTCGACGCCTCAAAGACACGTCTATATGTCTCGGTACTGTAAGCCTTTGATCTCAGATTGTCAGTGTATTTGCACTCCAGGCCCCAGATGACCCTCTCCCCGTTCCCATCGCGGTATTCGATCATCACGTCAAAGGCGGAATTGTCGCCAGTGTAGTCTGCTTTCGGCCGTGGTGCCCACTCGAAATGGATATCAATCAGATCCCAGAAGTCGGGTATGATCGCACCCAGGAAAGCTTCGGCGAATCCGTCGTGGTACTTGAAGGGCGCCCAGAAATTGAAACAGAGGGGCTGGCTGGAAAGCAAGTTACCCCACAGCCGTGGCTCGTTAATAATTCCCGCACCTGCGTTATTCCTATGTACGCCTACCGCATCCTCGGCCGCCTCGTAGGCCTCTGGAGTGAGGAAGTTCTTGCGTCTGCTTTCCTCAGTGATGTTCATCGTGTTGCAGATGCGCGGTTCGTCTCTGGTCGGATGTGGCCCAGGCCCCTCCAGCAACACCGCTGTACGCCACCAGCCCTGGTGTACCCTGAGTCTATGTCTAAATTCGTTGCTGCCATCCTGGGGAATCTCGCCCACCAGACTCAAGAACTCATCTTTCATGGCACTGCTCCCATCTTCAGTCGTCTTGCTCTCTCTCCCATCCCCCCACACCCCCACACCCCCGCACTGCCCACACCCTCACACTTCCCTTCCCCTACCACTCCCGCACCGCTGCGAACGCCTCAGCGAAGCACTTCCCCGGCGCGCGCAGCACGCCTGCGCCGACCATGCCGATGCCTGGGTCCTTGTGGGCGATGCCGGTGTTCAAACGCGGCAAGATGCCTGTCTCCGCTACCTTGCGCACGTCGATGCCCAGGGGTGTGCCACGGAAGCCGAGAGGCGGGATGGTGAAGTGCTCGTGTTCGGTGAAGCAAATCTCATACATCTCCAGGGTGGCGCTCAGGGCGTCCTCCGGCGTGCCGCCCACGAAGCGAGCGATGGCGGGCGCTCCGGCCATGGCGAATCCTCCGTAACCCGCCGTCTCGGTGACGGTGCTGTCGCCGATGTCGGGATTAGCGTCCTCTTCGCTGAAGCCCGGCAGGTACAGCCCTTTGACGATCCCCGCCGGAGCCACGAACCAATGCTCCGGCTCCCCAGCCATCTGGATACCGAAGTCGGTCCCGTTGCGGGCCATTACCGTCAGAATGGTCGAGCCCTCGATTCCCTCGGCGGGCTCCAACATCGCCTTCCCCGCCGGCATGGAGAGATTCAAGAAGAAGTGATCGTTGCGCTCGATGAACTCGAATACCTGCGCCGCGCGCTCACGATCCGGGCAGGTGCGCATGATGGCGGGCGTGATCGCCCGCAGGAAGAGGGAAGTGCCCGCCCGATTGCGATTGTGGCACTCGTCCCCCATGTGAAGCGCCTGGCTGATGAGCGCACGCAGGTCAATGCCCCCTTCGATGGACTCGATGGCCGCCTTGAGAGTGGGATAGAGCACATCCCCCATCCAATTCAACCGCTGGTAGACGTCGGGTCCGTAGGCCCCGTAGCGCAGCACCCGTCCTAGGCCCTCGTTCTGGGTCGCGTAGGCCTGATTGCCGAAAGCCTCGTTCTTAATAATGAAGACCGGCATGGAGGGAGAGACGATGCCCGCCATGGGTCCCACGGTGTGGTAGTGGTGGCAGGGAGCGAACTCGATCTCACCGCTGGCGGCCAGCTCCACTGCCTCCTGCTCGTCCTTCGCCAGCCCCTCGTAGACCAGCGCCCCCATCACCGCTCCCCGCTGTGGGCCGCACATGCGCTCCCAGGTAATCGGCGGGCCGGCGTGGAGGATGAGACGGTCGTGGTAGCCAGGGATTACCTCACGGGCGACTCCCATCCCCACCAGCATGGGCTGTCCCCGCATGATGCGTGAGGCAGCCTCAGTGTTGGCGGCCTCGATGTCCACTCCCTTGTGAGTGAAGTACAATTTGGGTACCAGTGGTGCTCGCCAATCTACATGCGTCACCGGCACACCCTGAGCATCGAGACTTTCCGCGAAGGAGCGCAAGCCAACATTGATCACATTCAGCGGAGTTCCGAAGAACGACTGAGGATTCTTCTTTGCCACGACTTTTCCTTTCCCTACCTTCCAGATTTCGGAAGTCTCCTGCGCGGCGATGCTCACCTCTCATCTAAGCAGAACCGGATGGAATCCGATACACCTTGGACATGCGAAAGACTTCCGAAATCTCCGTCTCAACACACTACGAGGCGACGATGAATCCGGACAGGCGCGCGGCGGCGGCGTTGCACTCACAGACCGCCACCCCGGCGTCTTCCAGCGCACGTACCTGCCGATCGAGCCCCTGAGGATCACCTTTAGTTCCGGTCACCGACGTGACGAAGATCAGTTCTCGCCCCTCACTCGCCGCCTTCCCCCTTGCCTGGCGGATGGCCGCGCCCAGCTCGCCTGCTGGATCGGGATGCGCACCATACCCCAGCACTACATCGAGCACAATCACCGCCACTTCCGGGTCCGCTGCCTCATGTATCAAACGGTGAATGCGCAGATCGTTGTCAATCATCGGGTGAGGACGGCCCACGGTGAACTCGTCCCCTCCCAAGTCCACGGCACAGTTGCCCTCGCTCCGGGTGGCATCCTTCAGTCTCAGCCCAGGATCCGCGGCCAGATTGGAACGCACACCCGCCAAGGTATCCTTCCAGATGACGAGAGCCTCGGATGCCAACGTGCCGCCGCTGAACAGACCACGCATATACTTCTGTCCTGTCCCTAGACGCTTCCTCAACTCAACCGCCCGTGCCTCCAGGTCCACCCTCTCTCGCTTGATCATCTCGCCAACCGAGGCATTGGTGTGACCCTGCACTTCAGCCGCAGCCAAATGTCCCGCTTCCTGCAGCGTGCGGGCCGGTATCGCACCAGCATCCGTGATAGGAACAGGGTCCGCACCCAGGAAGCAAACAACCGTTGGCTTGTGGCTCAACTTGACTTGATCCAGCACCCGCTTAGCCACAGTCGGCGAGGGAGGCTTGGACACCAGGAGAATGACTCCCGTCTCTGAGTCATCCTGAAGGGCCTTGAGGCCCTCAAGCATCATGATGCCTCCGACGGCCTCCTTCAGATCCCGCCCGCCAGTGCCAATAGCCTGAGTGATGCCCACGCCCAGCCTGGACAGTAGCGTGCTCACCTCCTGGAGGCCGGTTCCTGCTGCGGAGACGATGCCGACGGGGCCACGGGGGACGACGTTGGCGAACCCCAGAGCAACGCCGTTGATGATGGCCGAGCCGCAGTCGGGCCCCATCATCAACAGGCCGTGTTCGGCGGCATACTTCTTCAACGCCACTTCGTCTTCGATAGACACATTGTCGCTGAAGAGCAGCACATGGAGCCCGTTACGCAGCGCTTCCCACGCCTCTGCAGCCGCGTATTGCCCAGCCACAGAGATGACTGCCAGGTTGCTCTCCGGATTCTGCCGCACTGCTCCTTGGATCGTGCGCGGAGCGACTGTCGTCCCCTCAGAAGCCTGGGGCCTTCGAACCAGATGCTTCCCCGCTGACTCTAAGGCCCACTCTGCGGCTACCTCGTTTTCAGCCAGAACGACGATGACCAGGTCATTGGCGCCGGCCGCCTCGATCTCGGGCAAAAGCAGCCCGGCCTCCCGCAAGATACTCTTGTTGGCTTCCGTCGCCATCACCACGGCGGCGTCGCTGACACCCGGGAGCTGGGTCAACTCTCGGGCGATTTCCATCAGAGTGACGGAGTCGTGGTATTCGCTGGGCTTGATGATGCATCTGATGGGCAAACGATCCTCCTCGGGCAAATGCAGACACCGACCAAGGCCAAGCCGGTGGTCGGTGTTTAACTCGCTACGTAGCGCACGAATGGGGCCAAGTCATGACTCCACTGAGACCTCACCGATGAGTTGCTCCTTGATCTTATGATGGATTCGGACGTAAGGATAGGGTGCCAATAATATATACCGCAGTGCTAGCAAAGTCAAATGCTGTTGAAGGAGAGCGTTGAATAGAGACTTCGGAAGTTTGTCGCCTGATGGAGGCGGGCTGGATTCGATGCGGTTCCAAACCAGATTGCAGATGACTGCTGCTTCGCTGGAGGCTTCCGAAGTCTGGCGCACTGGCTTTCTCAGGGCTCTCAGTGAAGCTAGCGTCTCTCACTACAGAGGTCGCCGAGAACGCCTTTTGGTTCAGCGCCGCTTGTCAATAACCTTCTGGTACAGCTTCGAGCCAACCCGAATCGCTATTCGAACGAGGACGTACAGGCCCAAAAGAACGATGAATCCCCAGATGCCAGCAATGATATCATTGAAATCAAGGGCACCGCGTCTGGTAATTTGTTGTTGAATCTCCATACTGAGGGCGATCACCACGAGCACGGTCAAGGTGTAGATGAAGGAGAGCGCAGAGACTGACCATTTGGAGATCCGCCTGAAGGCAACATCTACGGCCACGAATAGTACGATCCCTATCAATCCCAGAACCCAGAAGTGCAACTGCTTGTCGTTGAACCGCAGCCCCAGCTTTCCCACGACCAACAGTAGTATATCGTGCAGACGATTGATGACGGAGACCGCCGCTTTGAGCACATCAAGCATTGCTATCCTACCCTGATAGGCCGATCCTGTTAGGCCTAAGTGTGAAAATCGAGTATAAATACTACGATCATCCTGAGTGAGGAGATGGATGGTTCGCAGACAGGATAGCGCAGGGAACCTGTATTGTCAAGCACATCAAACCCCTGTGAATAGACTTGGTGTTGGATAGAGTCGAACCCTGCCCCTGCGACCTCGTGGGTGGACTTCTAGTACTCGACGGTCAGTGTGCAGTCCTCGCTGACACGCACCCAGTAGCCATAGCCCGGTTCGAAATGAGTAAGGTCGTTTGCCCACGGCGGCGCGTCCACGAAGTAACGCTTCCAAGGGTTGGAGGTTCCCCCTTCATAGGCATAGACGGCGGTGTAGTAGCCGGAGATCGAGCTCAATGCCTGGGCCACATCCCGACTCTCCGCCGCAGGGTAGGCTACCATGTTCCAGCCCTGGCACAAGCCCTGACTAGTCGAGCCCGGAGTGGTGCCCGAGACGACCAACGTATCCGCTTGGGTCATATGGGCCCAGAACGCAGTACCTTCATCCAATTCGGTTAAGGTAGCAGTCCCGGGCGAGGAGGGATCGTACGAGAGCCATACACCGAGGCAATTGCTGTAGCTACTGACAAGATCGTAGTATCCGGCGATGGACGAAAGCACGTGAGCCACCGAGCGATCATCGGGCACGATGGGCAACGAGATCAGGTTCCACCCTGATTGAAGGGATAGAGACACGCTGCCGCCTCCCCCCATCCACTCATCGGCGCCGATATCGTAGCCGCTACCCCACGGGCGGGAATCACAATCGAGATCGTCGTCGCATTTCCCCGCGACGATAGAGACACCCTGATCGATAGCTGGCAGGGCATCTGCAGAGAGGTGCAGATCGGCATTGGCCCCATCTACGAAGAGAGAGAGCGGTGCATACTCCAGGTTGCCTGCCGGAGTGGCAGACCCGCCGTCGCGGGGCATCAGGTTGTGGCTGACCAAGTTGTTGACTATCTCGGCGCTGGTGTTGGAAAAGCGCCACTCGATGGACGAGAAGGGGGCCTCGGTTGCAATGACACTGTTGTGCAGAACCTCCGCGCCGCAGGCTTGGTCTAGAGAGATGCCTGAATCGAAACCGTACTCCGACGACCGCAGCTCTGCCCGACCCTGAAAGATGAAGTTATTGCGGATGACGCCCCCGAAGTGACCCACGTATCCGCTGGCTCCAGGACAGGGATTGTCAGCGTACACGCGGCCTGAACCACTCTGGCCAAGCCCAAAACCCACGCCACGGCAATTGTCAATCAGAACATTGCGCTCGACCACGGTATCACGACTACCAGTCCAGAAGTGAATCCCGTGCTCGGAAAGCCCGTACTGACACCAGAACCCCTCTATATGGTTGTCCCTAATCACCCAACCCCTGGCCTGATGGCCATCCACCCCACCCGTGTAGCAGTCATTGCGGATGTGAGTCCTCCCCTCATCGGTCAGCTCTATGCGGGAGCAGGCAACCACCCCGTAATCAGCGAAGTGGCCGCCATTCTGGTTGATCTTGATGGCCTGCTCTCCCGGATCGATGATGTGCACGTTGTAGATCAGAGTATTCGCGATGTCGGCATCGCCAGGGGGTGCAACGTGAATCGGGTGATAGTAGGCCCGCTTCAGAGTGAGGTCGGCGATGGTCACGTTGGAGGCATGCATGTGGATGATCTCGGTGGTCTCATAGCCGCCATCAATGATCACAGCATCACGATTCC
>JAKLPW010000379.1 GCA_022013675.1 Anaerolineae bacterium
GCGGGGCTAAACCCCCACGCTGAAAGAGCAAAGCCTCTTCGAGGCTAGAATTCAGCCCGCAGGGCTTCGCCCTCTCAGACCGATAGCTTTAGCCTCGGGGACTCGCAGCGCGTGCACAAGGAGGAAATCCATGCCCTACTGGAGATTATTCTACCACATAACCTGGGCAACCAAGAATCGAGAACCTCTCATCGATGCTGAATTTGAAGCTTCCCTGCACAACGTGATTGTCGCCAAGGCCACTGATCTCGGCGCGTTTGTCTACGCAGCCGGAGGCACGGAAGACCACATCCATCTTGTAGCCTCTGTGCCACCAGCGATCGCTCTTGCGAACTTCGTGGCCCAAGTGAAAGGTAGCAGTTCGCACTTCGTCAATCATGGATTATCGACACCTTACCACTTCAGTTGGCAATCCGGGTACGGCATTCTCTCATTTGGAGGAAAGCAGCTCGACATGGTGGTGAAGTATGTGAAGAACCAGCGACAGCACCATCTTGAGAGCACGATTATCTCGTTCTTGGAGCGGGCTCAGGCAGACAGCGTGGGGCTGAACCCCCACGCCAAGAGAGCAAAGCCTCTCCGAGGCTAGAACCCAGCCCGTAGGGCTTCGCCCTTTCAGACCGACGGCTTCAGCCTCGGGCGCTACGGCCAGGATTACTGCTCTTCTGGATCACTCGTCAACCTGAAACGCGGTGCTGATCCGCGAACTGCGCGTGCGCTGGGGTAAGGGCTGGCCGACGGTCTTTGTGCTGGGCGCGGCTTACGGCGTCCTCGAGGAGGGGCTGATGGTCAAGTCCTTCTTCCTCAGAAGACTTGGGGAGCAACTCCAACACGTCTCCTAATCGCATCATGTCGCATGGAGCACTGGGAAAGCGTTGCGTCATGGCCGACAAGACGTCGCAATGATACACCGCATGTTCTCAGGTGGTGGCAGGCAAGGTTCAGGCTCGATAAGCAGTTTGACAACGGGCCACTGTGTCGGGTAAACTTGACATCAGGAGGCAACAATGATCCAGATGCAGAAGAGGCACTTCTCAAAACGGACATACGATCCAGGCTCTGTGCTGCATGATCTGCGCGAGATCCTGACGCATTTCGACGAGTTCAGAGCAGCCGCGCGGAGCAAGCGCATCAGCAAGGCATTCGCAGAAAGGATCATACTGGCGGTTACCGCGGTCAACGGCTGTCGCTACTGCAGCTACGGCCACGCTAAGTCAGCCTTGAAGTACGGCGTGAGCTCCGAGGAAGTTGATCTTCTACTGAGAGGAGAGGTAGGTCACGTCACGTCGGACGAAGTCCCGGCGCTCCTTTTCGCTCAGCACTATGCCGAAAGCAGCGGCAATCCGGACCCAGAGATGCTACAGAAACTTGTGATGACCTATGGTCCGGAAAAGACAGACGACATCCTCGCTTACATCCGCATGATCAGCCTCGGCAACTTGAGCGGCAACACCTTTGATGCTCTTCTCAGCCGTCTGCAAGGGTGTCCAGCGGAGGAGAGCAGCCTTGTAAGCGAAGTGACAAGCCTGGGGCTGCTGGCAGTAGGAATGCCCATCACGGTTCTGGGAGGACTGGCCAGCAGCGTCAGACGCAGATTCGACTACACCGGGCAGATGGGTGCAGATGCAGAAGTAGGTGAGCCAATGAAGATTCTGATTTACGGTGCAGGGGTGCTGGGCAGCTTCTACGCACTAGGGCTAGCGAAGGGTGGACACGACGTCTCGATACTGGCTCGCGGACAGCGGCTGTCCGATATCCGCGAACACGGCATCGTGCTTGAGGAAATGAACACGGGGCGGCGAACTACGATCCAGGTCAACGTCGTGGAGGAGCTGGAGACAGAAGATGCCTATGATCTGGTGCTGGTGCTGATGCAGGCGAATCGGGTCCCAGAGATATTGCCCGCGCTGGCCGCGAGCAAGAACACGCCCAGTGTGGCGTTCATAGGCAACAACGCCGCCGGTTCCGGCGAAATGGTCGCAGCCTTGGGGCGTGAGCGGGTGCTGATGGGCTTCGGCGGCACCGGTGGCGTGCGCGACGGTCACGTGATGCGCTACGTTGCCGGCGTGGAACCAGGGAAGGCTCCGCTGCTCATCGCCGAACTGAACGGCGAGACCACCCCGAGGCTGCAGCGAATGACAGATGCATTTGGAAGGGCCGGAATCGAGGTAGGTTTCAGCCCCAACGTCGAGGCCTACCTCAAGACTCACGTCGCTCTGGTAAGCCCATTGGCAAACGCCATCTACATGGCCGGGGGCGACAACTACCGTCTGGCGCGCACGCGCGATGGGATAGTTCTCTGTATTCGAGCTATGCGGGAGGGCTTCAGGGTCTTACGAGCCCTGGGTATTCCCATCTTGCCAGGCTATTTCAAGCTCTTCGAGTGGATACCAGAGCCGATTCTGGTCGCCTTGCTGCGACGCGTTCTGGACACCGAGTACGCCGAACTGGGGATGTCCGGACACGCCAACGTCGCCCGCGACGAGTTCAAGAAGCTGGCCGACGATTTCAGGTCCCTGGCACACTCTTCGACGGTTCCCACAC
>JAKLPW010000380.1 GCA_022013675.1 Anaerolineae bacterium
GACAAAACGACCGCCGAGCATCTGAAAGCGTTGGTGGGGCCGTTCATCTTGCGCCGCCTCAAGAGCGACCCCACCGTCATCCAGGACCTGCCCGATAAGTTGGAGATGAAAGTCTACTGCGATCTGAGTGCCGAACAGGCCACACTCTACGAGGCTGTCGTCCAGGAAGCGTTGGCGCGGATCGCTTCCGCGAGCGAGGAGGGTATCGAGCGGCACGGTGTGGTGCTGGGCTCGCTGATGCGCCTGAAGCAGGTCTGTAATCACCCGGCCCAGTTCCTTGGGGATGGCTCGGC
Organism: Anaerolineae bacterium; assembly: GCA_022013675.1. GTDB lineage: Bacteria > Chloroflexota > Anaerolineae > JAKLPW01 > JAKLPW01 > JAKLPW01. The sequence continues at coordinate 294 of JAKLPW010000380.1, forward strand.
CCTCCCAGGACGTTCCGGCAAGCTCGACCGGTTAGGCGAGATGCTGGAGGAGGTCCTCTCCATCGGCGACCGGGCCCTGGTGTTTACTCAATTCGCCCAAATGGGCCACATGCTGCGCTCGTACCTGCAAACGCTCTTTGGCGTCGAGGTTCTCTTTCTCCACGGCGGTACGCCCCAGAAAAAACGAGACCGTATGGCGGCACGCTTTCAGCAGAAGCGAGGGGGGGCACCGGTTTTCCTCCTCTCCCTCAAGGCCGGCGGTACAGGCTTGAACCTGACGGCAGCCAACCATGTCTTTCACTTTGACCGCTGGTGGAACCCGGCCGTCGAGGACCAGGCCACCGACCGCGCTTTCCGCATTGGACAGAAACGGGACGTGCAGGTGCACAAGTTCATATGTGCGGGCACACTGGAGGAGCACATTGACGCACTCATCGAGAGCAAACGGGCGCTAGCCGAGAGCGTCGTCGGCGCGGGCGAAGGCTGGCTTACCAAGTTGAGCACAGACGAGTTGCGTGATATCATGACCCTGAGGAAGGGGTAGGACCATGGCAAAGCGACGGAGTTCCTACGATGGCTACTGGTGGAGTTACGAATCGACGCGCCCTCTTGATGTCGAGGACGGTATCAAAGCCAAGAGCGTACGAGGAAAATTCGTCAAGAACTGGTGGGCCGACCGCTGGATCAAGGCATTGAAACGCTTGATGGATTCCCCGCGTTTGAGCCGGGGGCGAAGCTACGCCCGGCGGGGTCAGGTCATGGAGATCGAGATCACACCAGGCCATGTCGCGTCACGGGTACAGGGCTCGCGCCACACCCCTTATCGGGTCAGTATCCGACTGAAACCACTGAGCGATAGGCAGTGGGACAAGGTACTCGACGCGCTTTCGGACCAGGCCATCTTTGCCGCCCAATTGCTCAACGGCGAGATGCCGCCCGACATCGAGGAGGTCTTCAACGCAGTGCAAGTACCCCTCTTCCCGGTCTCAAGGGGCGACCTGCAAACAGATTGTTCCTGCCCCGACTGGGCCAACCCGTGCAAGCATATTGCAGCCGTTTACTATCTGCTGGGTGAGCGACTTGACGAGGACCCGTTCCTGCTGTTCGAGTTGCGTGGGCGGAGCAAAACAGAGATCGCTGCTGCGCTACGCGAGCGGCGCGCCCAGGAGGTAGAGACAGCCGATGAATTGTCCGATATGCCCGACGTGGAAGAAGTCGAGGCCCCTACCCTGGGGGAATGTCTGGACCACTATTGGATGATAGGCGCAGATGCGGACGAGATGACATTCAACATAACTCATCCGCAAGTACCCCTGGCGCTGCTCAAGCGACTGGGTGTACCCGATTTCGAGGGAATGAATCCACGCAACTTCCAAAGACAGATGGAACGAGCGTACGATGCCGTGATGCTGAGCGCTATGCAGGTGGCTTTCGCGGATTCCGAAGACTAAGGAGGAGGTCAAACCATGCCCAATCGCAAGGTTCTACGAGAGGCGGCGAAGCACCGCCGCCGCAAAAGCAAATTCGCTCGACAGGTCTATCGCCAACATCGTCAGGACGTGCCCTATCTGATCCTGCAACTCGCCGGTCCGACTCAGGCCGCCCACGACCAGGCCTTTGATCTCTTGGGCGAGATGGGTGATACCATTGTCTCCGAACTACTGGAGGCGCTCCAGGATCCCACTCTGGAGCCTGACGCTGCCGACGAGGTCGTTTCTCTGTTGGGTGTAGCCGGCGACCAGCGGGCCGGCCCCACCCTATGGGCCTTCTTTCAGGCCAACCGCGACGATCCGGAACGGGCCTCGACGGCGGCGATGAGCCTTGCCTCACTGGGAGATACGCGCGTGCTGCCCTATGTGCGCGAGGATCTAGAGGCAGCGGATGAGGAGTCTGTGGCGAATGCTGTGTCCAGTCTGATTTTCCTCGGCGAGTTAGAGGACGTTGACCGTCTGCGAGCGACCCATCTCCGGCATCTAACCAACCATGAGATTCGCACGGGCGTGGCCAACGCCATCCTCACCATCCTGGGAGAGACTGACCGGGCTACACTCAACCGCACCTTGGATGAGATTCAAACCAATCCCAGTTGCCGCGCATTGTGGACCGACATCTGGCATATCCTGGATACCGAATTCGGACAGAAACCCTAACCTTCTCGGTCGGCTTTTGGACTACAATGCCAGACAATGCGATTCACATCCCCGTCATCGGGCGAAGTACCGCGTCATCGGGCGAAGTGCCGCCGGGAGATTGAGCACCTGCGTGAGTCATCTGCCCACTATCAACGAGAACTCGAGGAACTGCGGGCCCACGTGAGCGGTGAGCCACCGACGGCGATACGAGACATAGTTGCTCAGTTGCAACAAATGGACACTAAACTGGATACGCTCTTGGGAGGACAGGCAGAGGTTATTCTTGCTAAGCCCGCCCGGTCCGGCGAGGTGGAGCACTTGTCAGAGGTAATCGACGCGCCCAAGCTATATGTGAGGCACAAGTTGAAGATCAACATGACGATGATCCCCCTGCCCCTCTCATACGAAGGGGAGATTGCCCTGGGGAATGGAATGAACCTCGATGCAGCGTGGAAGCGGTTAGTAGCAAGGGTGCGAGGGGCTGAATAGCAAGCAGCTTAGCAGCAAGAGCTACGGGCGGTAGTACGGTCAAAGGTGAAGCCAAGCGCTGCAAGAGCGTCAGCGCATAGTCTTGACTTGGGCCCCAGATGAACTGTGGAGATTCAGTCGATTAATGGACTCGACCCGCTAGTTCGCTCCAAAAGGGGCCCGGCCACGTATTGACAACCCACACAGAAAATGCACAATGAGGCTCACTATGGAAGATCCTACTAATCTATCGCGTCCGGAATTGCTAAAGCTCGTCCAGGCCTACGCCCAGAGCTGGCTGGCGCATGACGGCTGCTGGTTTCTGGCAGCCGAGGAGAAGTACGGCATAGACACGGCCATGGAACTTATATTGGGACAAATGACCCCTAAGCAGGGGTGTGAACCACATACTCCTGCTGTTTCTGAAAGTGCGGGTTTCCAGCTATGATCTCTGGATGAAGCTCCTTGA
>JAKLPW010000381.1 GCA_022013675.1 Anaerolineae bacterium
ACCGCTGCCGGCGAAAGTGCGGCAGGCGTTGGCTGGAAAGATGATCGGGCATCGAAGCGCTGAATTCAGCGCGCTGCTCCGAGAGATAACCGCAGGGCTTCGCCAGTGGTTCCAGACAGAGGAAGATGTGCTGGTCCTCACGGCCTCCGGCACCGGTGGTATGGAAGCCGCGCTGGTCAATGTGCTGTCGCCCGGTGATCGGGTGCTGGCAGTCTCGGTGGGTGTTTTTGGAGAGCGCTTCGCCGACATCGCGCGGGCGTACGGTGCGGATGTGACTATGCTGGAGTTTCCCTGGGGTCAGGGGGCGGATACCGATGTCATCGCTGGTGCCCTGAGCGGCGATCCTGACTATCGTGCGGTGCTGGTGACTCACAACGAGACCTCCACTGGTGTGACGAATAACCTGGCTGCTATCGCCGGGGCTGTGAAGGCTGCCAGAGAAGAAGCGCCTCTGCTCATTGTGGACGCTGTCAGCTCATTGGGAGCCATTGATGTCCGCATGGATGCCTGGGGTTGCGACGTGGTGGTAACCAGTTCGCAGAAGGCGCTCATGACACCACCCGGGTTGAGCTTTGTGGCTCTGAGCGCGAGGGCATGGGAGGCCAGCGAGAGGGCGCGGATGCCCCGCTTCTACTGGGATCTGCGCAAGGCACGCGTATATGCTGAACGGGTGCAGACACCCTTTACGCCTGCTGTCACGACCCTGTTTGGGCTGCGAGAGGCGCTGCGCATGATGGCGGAGGAAGGAAGAGAGAGGGTCCTGGAGCGCCATCGAAAGTTGGGCCGTGCCATGCGCTTGGGTATCGCTGGATTGGAGTTGGATCTTTTCGCTGAGGAATCCCATGCCTCCGACACTGTGACGGCGGTGCGAGTGCCATCTGGCAGGAGCGCAGAGGAGCTGATCCGCCGGTTGCGCGACGAGCATGACGTCGTCGTAGCGGGGGGGCAGGGACGATTGAAGGGCAGGATCATCCGTATCGCCCACATGGGACACGTGAACGAGGCCGATGTGGAACGGGTCATCGAGGCGTTGCGTGCAGTATTAGGTGCCTAGAGGCGTAGACGGCTGGGAGGTGGAAAAAGCATGTATCGCGTACTGGTAACCGAACCTCTGGCTCAACCTGGGCTCGATCTCTTAAGGCAACATGCTGAAGTGGATGTGGTGCAGATGCCCAGCTCTGCAAAACTTGCCGAGCTGGTGGGCTCGTATGACGCCCTGGTGGTTCGCAGTCACACTCGCGTGACGTCTCAGGTGATCGAGGCCGGAGAGCGTCTGCGCGTCATCGGACGGGCCGGCACAGGGGTGGACAATATAGACCTGGAGAGCGCCACCCGGCACGGCGTGCTGGTGGTCAATGCCCCCAATGGGAACAGTGTCGCCGTTGCGGAGTATACTATTGGTTTGATGCTGGCTCTGGCCCGCCACATACCCCAGGGGGATTCCTCGCTGCGCCAAGGTCGGTGGGCCAAGGGAGCGCTCATAGGTACGGAGGTCAAGGGAAAGTGTCTGGGCATCGTTGGCATGGGCCGGGTTGGCACGGCGGTGTCCAAGAGAGCGACAGGTCTGGAGATGGAGGTCGTGGCCTACGATCCCTTTGTCTCGACGGAACATGCTGCCCGCCTCAATGTGCGACTGATGCCCCTGGAGGAGCTCCTTAGGGCCGCCGATTTCGTGTCTGTGCACGTCCCCTCAACCGACCTAACAAGGGGCATAATTGGAGCCCGGGAGTTGGCTTTGATGAAGCCAACGGCGAGGCTCATCAACTGCGCTCGGGGAGGCCTCCTGGACGAAGATGCTTTGCTGGAAGCGCTGGAAGAGGGGCGCATCGCCGGAGCAGCGCTGGATGTCTTCTCCCAGGAGCCCTTGGAAGACAGCCGGTTCTTGAACCAGGCGAAACTGATCCTGACTCCGCACCTGGGGGCCTCCACGGAGGAGGCCCAATGCAGTGCTGCCCTGGATGTGGCCGAGCAGGTCATTTCTGTGCTGCAGGGACGGGTCCCTCGCTATCCTGTGAATGCCCCCGCTCTTTCTCCAGAGGAGTTGGCTGAGGTTGGCCCGTACGTTGATCTGGCCCAGCGCCTGGGGAGCTTGTATGCCCAGATGGCAACCGGCAATCTCGTGGGGCTGGAGCTGGCCTATGCCGGGGAGTTGGCGGGGCACGATACACAGCTCCTAAAGGCGGCGGCTCTCACGGGATTGCTATCTCATACCTGCGACGAGATGGTGAACCTGATCAACGCCGAGATGGTAGCCTCGGAGAGGGGCATTCTGCTGTCGGAGCGGCGCGTGCCCACGGCGGAGAACTTCACCAGCCTGCTCACTCTGAAAGCCGTTACTACCGTGGGCGAGCGAGCGCTGGTGGGAACGGTGATGCGTGGCCAACCGCATCTGGTCGCCATCGATGGTTTCTGGCTCGACTTCGTCCTGGATGGTCTATTGCTCATCAGTGAGCACATCGAGCAACCCGGGATCATCGGACGCATGGGATTACTTCTGGGAGAAGCCGAAGTCAACATCTCCTTCGTGCAAGTAGGTCGCCGAGAGCGCGGTGGGCACGGAGTCATGGTGGTAGGGGTGGATGATTCCATCTCTGAAGAGCTTCTGGGGCGGATCATGACCTTGCCCAGCATCCGGGCTGCGTGGCTGGTGGTTATCTAGTGGAAGAGGATGTAGCGTTTGATCCAGTGGACGTAGGTCTCTTCAGCGCTCATGGAATAGTGCTTGAGGCGGATGGAATCACGGACCCGGTCTAGCGGTTTTTTGGAAGTTGGTTCCATCGCTGTTTCCCTCCGGTACGGTTTGACTTTCTCTGGATACTGCTTATGATGTGTTCATCCCGCAACTCCGCACATTCCGCAAAAGAGCCGGGATGGGGCTATTCTGCGGGAGATTTCCGCAAATGCAACTCTGGAGGTAGGTTAGAAGGATTCTGTCTAAGATACCGAAATGAGGGAGAAAGACGGATTCCGTACAATCAATAGTTATGCGGCCAACTGTGTCCAAACCATTCTGGAGAAGTAGGCAGTTTCCCTGCGCAGAAGGCGATGAAGGAGGCAACAGCGTGAGGAAGTGAATGGATCACAGCCACTCGAATGTTCATTGGAAGCGAAAAATCCTATGGGCGAACATTGGGCTCTCTTCTACGACCTTGTTAACAAGCTGCTATTCTCTCTAGTCCTGACAAGGGAACGCACTATTCGGGAAATGACCGTCGAGTTGGCCCAGGTAAGACCAGGAGAGAAGGTACTGGAAGTGGGTTGTGGCACCGGCAACTTGACTATCGTAGCCAAGGAACGGGTCGGCCTGACCGGCGAGGTGTACGGCATTGAAGCCAGTCCAGAAATGATCAAGGTGGCCCGTCGGAAGGCTGCTCGTAAGCGAGTGGACATCGATCTTCGAGTCGGCCTGATTGAAGACATCCCGTTTCCTGATGACCAGTTCGACGTTGTCTTGAGCAGTTTTGCGATCTCCCACGTAACCGATGACAAGAGGAAACGCGACGGACTGGGTGAGATACGGCGCGTTCTGAAACCGGGCGGGCGACTGCTGTTTGTAGAATTTGAACCGCCGACCCATCCCGTGCTTCGTGGACTGGCAACCTTGGTTGTCGGCTATCTGCTTGGTGGGCATGTGATGATGCAGTACACCGTCCGGCAAGAGGTACCCAGACTTGAAGCGGCCGGCTTTATCGACATAGAAGCGGGGGCAACCAACCATTGGGCATTCGCGTTCGTACGAGGCCACGTAGGGCGGGCTTGAATAGTTTTGCGTGCTGTAGAACATGGCCGCATAACAACTCACTGCACGCGACCGCGCCTTCGGCGCGCTTGTATCGGCGGTTCTTTCGTTGTTGTGATTGACGTTGCTCAGTGAGGTGCCAGTGCAAACCCGGCGCGGCGCGTGAGTTCGCAGCTGTTGGGCGGCAGGGGAACGTCTAGCGGTAATCAGCGACGCGGAGGGCGACACAAGTGGATATCAGCATCCAAGGCCCTTCCTTCAACATGGCTACTCTATGTGAGCCGATACTTCGCTCCTTGCCTGATTGGTTTGCCATTGAGGAAGCCACTTCCCGGTATATCAAGGAGATCGACGACCTCCCCACGCTGGTTGCCTTTGTCGGGGGCGAGCCGGTAGGGTTTCTCACGCTCAGACACCACAGCCAGTATGCAGCAGAGATCCACGTGATGGGGGTTAGGCCCGAATTGCACCGCCGCGGGGTCGGCCGTTCCCTGGTCGCAGAGGCGGAGAAGGTGCTTCGCCGGCGCGGCGTCGAGTATCTGCAAGTCAAAACATTAGGGCCATCCCATCCAGACGAATGCTATGCGCGCACAAGGAGTTTCTTCTTCGCGCTAGGGTTTAGGCCGCTGGAAGAGTCGATAGCCGTGTGGGGAAGCGAAAACCCCTGCCTACAGATGGTCAAGAGCCTAGTAGCCACCACCCCTGCCGCCCAACAACTCGCTGGTGTGTCCTGTAAGCTGTCGTCTGCTAACCGGTGAAAGTCCGGTCGCTGCCATGGTCAGGCATCTGCGTAGCAGGCATCTGCGTAGCAGGCATCTGCGTAGCAGGAAACCAGTGCTTCTGGGTGACCGGAGGTGCTGAAGCGTTGTAACTCTCGAAGGAAACGGAGAGCAACTGGTCTGCCTCAACCCAAGTCTCAGGCACAATCCCCTGACCCTACCACCCGACGCGGCTATCGCCTCTTGAAGTCTGCGGCCACACGCGCTTTTAGGGTGTCTTGTGGCGAAGGCTCTTTCCCGCACCCGCCGCGTGGGTGAAGCCTGGCCAATAGCCTAACTCGTTGTCGCCAAATCGGTCTTGACAAATGTCACCCAATGGGTTATACTGATGGTAATAATGGAGGTATAACCAATGGCTAATGTAAAAACAGCTATCTCTTTACAGCAGTCTCTCTTTGAACAAGTCGATGCCCTGGCCCAAGAATTGGAGATCTCGCGAAGTCGTTTGTTCGTATTGGCGGTTGAGGTCTTCATCCAACGCTACCAGAATCGCCAATTGCTGGAAGCCATCAACGAAGCGTATGCTGACCTACCAGACCCAGAAGAGCAGGCTCTCCGTCACCAAATGCGTCAACAGCACCGGCAGATGGTGGAGGGGCAATGGTGATCAATCAAGGGGAGGTGTTTTGGGTTGGCCTGGGTGAGCCATCAGGGTCAGTGCCAGGCTATCGTCATCCGCATGTGGTCATACAGAACAACGTGTTCAACCGAAGTCTAATCAACACGGTGGTGGTGTGCGTGCTGACGTCCAATCTTAATCGGGCCCAGGCTCCAGGGAACGTTCTGTTGGAGAAAGGGGAGGCCAACTTGCCAAAGCAGAGTGTGGTGAATGTGTCGCAGATGTTCACCGTGGACAAGGAGGACTTGGTGGAGAGGATAGGCACGCTTTCTCGCACGCGTATGCGCCAGATTCTTGACGGCGTGTCACTGCTCTTGGAGCCGCGTGAAGTTGACCAGTAGTTGAACTCAGCCAGCAACAGTGTGATGAAAGGTGAGGCCGGCTAACGAGTCGCTGAAGCCGACCTGCTAATCGAGTATCCTATTGTTGCCAGTTTTCGTCTTTGAAGCATTTCGGTTCTTGGCAAAGGGGTCAACATCAAGGTACTAGGAAGCTGGATCACCAGGAATAATAGAGGAGAACAAAACGTGAATCAAGCTATCGTGCAATATTGTCAGAACTGCGGTCAACCGCTCAACGCCCAGGCGCGCTTTTGCGGGCGCTGCGGAAAGGCGGTGCCACAACAAGTCCCTGTTCCTGCCCCGGCCCGCCCGCGCCCGCCCCAGTACCACGGTTAAGGCCAGCACCGCAACCGGCCGTGGCACCGCAACCGGCCGTGGCACCACAACCAACAGAAATCATCGTTGCTGTGCTGCCGATGGGAACTCAACGTTCTGGGTTCCTCGGTTTTCGAGCGGAGGGTTTTGCACTGGTGCTGACCAATTTTCGCATCCTGGTTGCTCAGCAAACCTCGCAAATCATGAAAGAGAACGCCCGGCAGGCCAAGCTGGCCGCCAAACAAAGCGGCAAAGGATTTTTCGGTCAGTGGGGCGCGGTGATCGGTTCGTACAGCAGCCAGCGCTACTTGCAGATGCTGCCCCAGGAAATCCTTAACGAAACAGCCGGGAATTATTCCATTCTCAACAACCAGATCCGCTCGGTGCGGATCAAAGAGGATTATGATCCTGAAGAAGGCACCAGCGAGGTCAAACTGACTCTCAACACGGGTAGCGGCAAGACTGAACTTACCTACACCCAAACCAGCAAGAAAGAAATCAAGCGGGCTTTGCAGCAAACCCTGGGAGATATGGTTCGCTGAGGCTGCTTCTTTGGAGATTGCAACACGGATTCACAACACTATTGTGAATACTGCGGCAACGTGCTCGAGCCTGATGTGCAGTTCCGCGAGAACTGTGGCAGCCGGGTAGCATTGCCGTCTCCCGCCCCGATTGCCAGCCCCCACCTCCACGACCCCAGCAAGCGCGGGATGCGCAATCGTTAACTGCCTTTCCCCGAGATGAACAAGTTACTGAGGAGCGCTTCAATGAGAGAAGAAATCCAGGCGCGATTGCAAAGCATCGAAATAGAGGAACAGGTACGGATTGTCTATGCTTGTGAATCAGGAAGTAGAGCATGGGGATTCCCCTCGGCCGATAGCGATTATGATGTTCGGTTCATCTATCTGCATCCGAGAGATTGGTACCTGTCCGTGGACCTGGAGCGTAAGCGTGCTGTCATTGAGCATGTCATTGATGGTCAGCTTGATATCAACGGTTGGGACTTGCGCAAAGCGCTTCAGCTGTTGCGGAAAGGCAATCCCCCTTTGATGGAATGGTTGGGGTCACCAATCGTCTATTTGGAGGAGTTCACGGTTGCGGACCAGATGCGTGATTTGACGTCACGATACTATTCGCCCGTGGCATGTTTGTACCATTATCTGCATATGGCCAGGGGGAACTATCGGGATTACCTCAAGGGGCCGATGGTTTGGGTCAAGAAGTATTTCTATGTGCTTCGTCCGCTTCTGGCAATCAAGTGGATCGAACGGGGTTTGGGAGTTGTGCCCACAGAGTTTCAAGTATTGGTTGATCAGGTTGTGGACTCATCCGAACTGAGGGATGAGATAGGGAAGCTGGTAGCAGCCAAGCGCAGGGGGGAGGAGTTGGAACGAGGGCCGCGCATAGAGCGCATCAGTGAATTCATAGAGGATGAATTGGTGCGCCTTGAAAGCAAGCAATTTGAGCAGGAGTATGATAAGTCGGTAGGGCCAGTTGGTGAGTTCAATCGTGTATTCCGAGCAGCACTTGAAGAAGTATGGTCATAGATGGGTGCGGTGGCTAACAAGTCGCTGGTGTGTCCTGAAAGCTGTCGTCTGCTAACCGGTGAAGGTCCGGTCGCTGTCATGGTCAGGCATCTGCGTAGCAGGCAACCGGTGCTTCTGGGTGACCGGAGGAACTGAAGCGTTGCAAGCAACCTCCTGAGAAAGGGGAGCAAAGCAACAGCACGTAACACAAAGTGCGTCCTCTCGACGGGTTGGTTACCTTCGGCCTCGCTCAGGGCAGGCAGGATCGGCCAGCAGCGTTGAAACGTTAAATCCGCACCCTCGCGGAGACTCGCAGATGTTCCCACGGTAGCGCATCCACCCTCTCGTCCTTAGCTTGACAAACTGAACAGACGTGTGCTATAGTTCTGCAGTGCTATTCATGATCTGAATACTCATTCAGTGAATACGGAGAGCAAACTATGACGAGACGCACGGCACTGACTCCCCGGCATGCGCTCCTCGGTCTGCTGATGCGCGGGTCAATGCATGGGTACGAGCTGCACCGGCAGTACGAGGTGGAGCTTGGACAAGTCTGGCGGGCAGGGATCAGCCAGGTCTATGGCCTCTTGAAGGAGCTTGAGGAAGCAGCCCTTGTGGAGGTTCGGGTGGAACTGCAGGAGACGCGGCCTGCCCGGAAGATCTATAGCCTCACGCCAGCGGGGCGCCAGGCCTTCAAGCATTGGGTGCGTCAGCCTGTGGCGAACACCCGCGACATCCGGGTCCTGTTCCTGGCGAAACTCTACTTCCTGCGCCAGTTGGGACTGGACGGCCTGGGTGAATTGATCGAGGCGCAGAAAGCTATCTGTCGCGAGCGGGCGGATGGTATTGCCAGGCGGGCGGCAGAACTGAGCCCCGAAGACTTCGAGAATCTGGTGCTGGGTTTCCGGCACCACCAGTTGGAGGCGATCATTGAGTGGCTCGATGGCTGCTGCCTACAGACCGGGACAAGGTCTCGAAAACATGATCGACGTCGAGCATCTCACGGTTCAGTATGCACGAACGCTGGCCCTGGACGATATCTCGCTAAGTGTTAGGCGAGGGTCCTTCGTGCTCATCAGCGGGCCGTCGGGTTGCGGCAAGAGTACCCTGGCGCTCTGTCTGGCGGGTCTCATTCCCCATGTCACACCGGCTCGCATGGAGGGAAGCGTCAGTGTGGGAGGCTCAGACACCAGAGCTTGTCGACTGCCTGACCTGGCTTGTCAGGTCGGGCTCGTCTTCCAGAATCCTGCCACGCAGCTCTTCAACGCGACCGTGGAGGAGGAGGTCGCTTTCGCACCGCGCAATCTGGGCCTGGCGGCGGAGGCCATCGCGGCACGGGTGGCATTTGCACTGCAGGCGACGGGAACCACGCATCTGCGAGACCGCGAGGCACGGGCCTTGTCCGGCGGCGAGCAGCAGCGGGTGGCCATCGCATCCGTGCTGGCATTGCGTCCTCGCGTGTTGGTCCTCGACGAACCGACGGCCAACCTGGATTGGAAGGGCACCGAACAGGTGCTCTCCACTCTGGTGGGACTGCAGCGAGAGGAAGGGCTGACAGTCGTGATCATTGAGCACCGGCTGCGGGCCATAGCTGGCCTGGCGGATCGGGTGCTGCTGATGCAGGAAGGGCGCATCGTGGCGGATGGCCAGCCGGAGCAGGTCTTTGCTGACCGGCAGCGGATAGCTGCCATGGGAATGCGCTACCCTTGGCAAGAGGTCGCTTGGCATGGCCTTGCTGGCGATCTCAGTAAGCATTTCCCCGAAGATGTCGCCGCCCCGGTGGGTGATGTTCAGCCCTTGGTGGCCCTCCACGGAGTGGATGCGGGTTATGGGCGCCGGAGGGTATTGAGAGATCTCAGTCTGGCGGTATACCCGGGTGAGTTCGTGGCTCTGGTGGGTGATAACGGCGCTGGGAAGAGCACCGTGGCTCGGGTCATTGCCGGTGTGCTGCGCCCCGGGCGCGGGAGGGTCAATTGGGATTGCGCATCGCGCCGTCTCCCTTGGGGTAAGAGAGTCGGGCTGCTGTTCCAGAATCCGTTACAGCAACTGGTGTGCGATCAGGTGGAGGAGGAGGTGGCCTTCGGGATGCGCAACTATGGGTTGGCCAACGGCAACGGTCTGGAGGCAGTGCTGGATGCGGCTGACCTGATCACCATCCGCGAGCGTCATCCTCAATTGCTGAGCGCCGGGCAGCAGCAGCGCACGGCGCTGGCGGCGACCATGGCTCTGTTGCCCCGTCTGCTCATCCTGGACGAGCCGACCATGGGCCAGGACTGGGGTCATCTCAGCCGGATGATGGATTATCTGGTGCGTCTGAACCAGGATGGACAGGCTATTCTGCTCATCACGCACGATGATAAGCTGATCTGTCGTTATGCCAAACGCATTGTCAGGCTTTGTGAGGGTCGGGTGGTGGCCGATGGGCGGACATAGGACACGGATTGACACGAGCGGGCAGGGATGCCCGCGATCCGGGATTGGATGAAAGGGGAGAATCATGGTCAAAGAGAAGGCAACGGTGTTTGCGGGGTATAGTTTACGCGATTGGGTGTACGTGGCTGTGTTCGGGGCTCTGTGGGGAGCCGCAGAGCTCACGCTGGGGGCCTATCTGCACGTCTTGTTTCCTCCAATGGCTGATACGTTCATGATCGGCCTGATCATGGCCGGTCTGGGGGCAGTCATCGCCATGGTGGGGCGGCAGTTCGTGCCCCGTGGGGGGGCGGTGTTCATGATCGGGATCATCACTGCCCTGCTCAAGACGTTGAGCCTGGGCGGCATCAAAATTGGGCCTGTCGTTGCTATCCTTGCCGAGGCTTTCTTAATCGAACTGACGCTTACGTTGGCGCGGCAACCCATCCGGCGACACTTCATCCTGGCCGGGAGTCTGGCGGTGAGCTGGAACTTCTTCCACAAGTTCATCATGATGCGCATCCTGTACGGCAAGGGGATCGAGAAGGTCTACGTGAAGATGGTCGTGGATGGCAGCAATGTCCTTGGCATCGACGTGAACTATGGATTGCTGGTCATCGGATTACTGTTTCTGATGCGGGTGGCCGTCGGGGCGGTGGCCGGCTGGCTTGCTTGGGACCTGGGTGGCGCGGTTCGGCGACGGTTGCCCGGGGAGGTGGGATGAGACGGACCGCTCGCTGGCTGGGGCCCGG
>JAKLPW010000382.1 GCA_022013675.1 Anaerolineae bacterium
ACACGGCATCGAAAGCGGGCGGCTATGCGACGAAAGGAGAGCGTTGCATCCTGTGCCAGAGTGTCCTGTTTGATGAAATCAAAGTAGAATTGCACCGAGTCATCGACGATTCCAGCGAAATTCCCTATGACCAGATGAATAGTGGTGATCTGCTTGGCTTTGGCCTTTTCGGCCTCTGAAAGAGCGATATCCAGTATGCTCTGCGTAACGGCTAGCTCGTGCATGATGCCCCATTATACCACACTACCCACAGTTCTCTCAATTCAGGGCCGGGTTTCGAAGATGAGGTTCCAGACGTGTTCAACGGCTTCATCTACCAATGCCTGCGTCTCGGGCGAGAGGGTAGTGCCGAAATCGAAGTCGTGGCCGCGCACAGAAACGAGATAGGCCTGGGGCGTTTGCCCATATAGAATCCCAGCCATGGCTATGATTGTGCCCGGGCTTATAACGTGAGATACAAAACCCACCGATGGCTTCGCTTCCACACCGACGATGCGGATGGGTTCCGGATACATCTCTCCCACGTGGGCGTCAACGAAGACCACAATGTCATGCTTCGCCAGCATTTCCACCAGTTCCGGTGTGAGCTGGTGAACACAGATCACGTGCGGCGAAGCCCCCAAGTCATCCAGGCCATCGCTTTCGGGATCGAGAGGGGTCCTTCCCGTGCGTTCTCGAAGCCGACTCGCAACACAGAAGCCGACGCCGTCGTCTTTGCGACTACAGTTACCGTACCCGATTACCAGTGCCTGTGGGTAGCAAGCAGTCTTACTCATTGTCATGGTCTCGATTTTCACCTAGAGTGCTTTCACACATAGTAGGGAAAGCCCACCGATAAGAAGATCTCGAAGGGCTTTCCCCGATGCAAACTTGTATGTCCTGTATGGATAGCGCGCGGGCCCTCATGCCGGCCACGCACCCTGGTACGCTTGGGCGTACACACTGGTACGGCCCCTACAGTGCGGCCCTGTTGGGTTACCGCGATGGCATCAATCGCGCTGTGCCACGTCCAGAATCTCACCCTGAGACGAAAGCAGCTCCACGATCAGTGGCATTTGGCCGACGGCATGTGTCGAACAGGAAAGGCAGGGGTCATAGCACCGAATGGCGGCCTCGACTCTGTTCAGCATACCCTCGGTCAGATTATTACCGTCAACGAATTCCTTGGCGACGGTATCCACTGCCTTGCTCATAGCCCAGTTGTTGTTGCCGGTGGCCACGATGAGGTTGACGCGAGTGATCTTGCCTGTTTCGTCGGTCCAGTAGTGATGGAACAGAGTTCCCCGAGGAGCTTCGATGACGCCGACGCCTTCGCCGGTGACTCCCGTCACGTTGGCACGGATATCGGTAGACAGGATATCCGGATCCTCCAGGAGTTCCTTGGCTCGCTCGAAGCCGTAGACAGCCTCGATGAGCCGTGCGTAGTGGAAGTACAGGGACGGTTCCACTGGGCCGTCGGAGAGGGCTTTGAACTTCTTGAACTCCTCATTGGCCATGGGGGTACTGATCTTGTCCGCGACATTCAGCCGAGCAAGAGGTCCTGCTCTGTAGACGCCCTCCGGGAAACCCATTTTCTTGTAGAAGGGGAACTTCAGATAGGACCAGTCTTCGACCCATTCGGAGACGTAATCCAAATACCGCTGATCCTCGAACTCTTCCAGAAGCTTTCCGTCTTTGCCCGTGAGGCGCACTTTCCCGTTGTACAGCTCCAGCGCCCCATCTTTCACAAGGCCCATGTAACCGGTCTTGAAGTTGGCGAATCGCTGAACGATATCTTGATTTGCTCCCAGCCACTGCTTGGCTATGGCGATTCCGTCGAACAGATAGCCGAGCATCTCGTCATATTGTCCCAGCATCCAATCACGGTCTGCCGCTGATAGGGCTGAGCTCACGCCACCAGGCACTGCCCAGCGCATGTGAATGCGTCGACCGCTCAAGCGCCGGATGATCTCCTGGCCGTACTTGCGTAGATTCACGGCTTTGAGAGCCAGTTCAGGGTTGACGTCGATGAGGCCAATGACATTGCGAATGGCCGGGTCGGCATCGAAGCCGAGAAGCAGGTCAGGACTTGCCAGGTGGAAGAAATGCAGGCAATGGGACTGGATGAACTGGCCCATGTGCAGAAGTTCCCGCAAGAGCGCGGCCGGACGGGGTGGAGTGACACCTGCCACGGCATCGCATGCCTTGGCGGAAGCCAGATGATGGCTGACGGGACAAATGCCACAGATGCGCGGAGTGATCACCGGCATTTCGAAGTACATTCGCCCTTCCGAGAACTTTTCGAAACCTCGGAACTGGTCCACGTGGAAGAAGGACTTCTCCACCTTTCCATCATCATTCAGGTATATGGTCACCCTTGCGTGGCCCTCGATGCGGGTCACGGGCGAAATGGTGATTTTCTGACCCATTAAAACACCTCCTTCATTAGCGTTACAATACACAGCGTGGTCAAGAAGAGGGTAACCTCTTCCCTTGTATGCTCAGTAGCCAGGACACGAATTCGAACTCACACTTTCTGCGAAACGCCAGAAGCAAATCCTGGGTTCGAGTCCGCACTCGAGATGGCTGGAGGAGCAGACTCCACCGCGACATGAAAGCCTACCTACTCGTAGGTCAGATTGTCGCCCGTCAAAATCGGGATACGTCCCGCTAGCAGCTCGGTGAGTGCGAACCAGATGGCGTCGGCCGGTGGTGGACAGCCCGGAATGTGAACGTCTACCTTGACTACCTCGTTCAGGGCTTTTACGCGATCAAACAGCTTGCCGATTTCTTCAGAGCGAGGTATTTCCTGTCCCGGAGCGGTGCTCTCTGTCTCGACGTAGCCGCGCCTCAGAACCTCCTCTGTGTCGAAGAGGTTGCGCATAGCGCAAATACCGCCGAACACAGAGCAGTCCCCCAGGGAGATGAGGATTTTGCATCGCTCCCGCATCTCTTGGGCGACTTCCTCCTGATGATCGTTGCTCACAGCGCCAGTCAGGATTCCTACCGTAACGCCGTCTTCAGGCGGATGCTTGAGATCCGTGACAGGGCTGGAAGTGAATTCCACCAGTTGTGATAGGGCCACGATGCGTTCGTCAATGTCCAGTATGGACATATGACAACCGGAACAGGTATCCAGCCAATCAGTTGCTACCTTTACTTTGGCCATTGATGTACTCCTTACTGGTAAGGTGTGCGGCAGTCCAGAAAGCTCTTCCGGGCATGGAAGTTTGCCTACGACACCGCCTATGTTCTGCCCATCAGGTTGCTTCTACGAGCCTAGCCTCTGGACCAGACTTTCCAGAATCTCGCCTTCGCTCTTGAGACTGGTCTTGACGGCCGCTGTAACCTTGAGCGTGCGGCCCTCGTTGTTGGTGATGCTTCCCTGCTTCTCGAATGACACCGGAGTTGGCAGGATCACATCGGCGATATCGGCCCAAGGCTCCAGGTAGCTGGCCTGAACAGCAACGAAATCGGCAGCTTTGGCTCTGGCCAAGACATCGCTTGGAATCTCTTTTTCCTCACATGCCAGGATGTAGAGCCCCTTCGGAGATCCGTTGAGACTGCCATTGAAGCCTGCCGCTACCGCGCCGCGAGCATTGGCCGCGGGAGTCAGGCCCACAAAAGTCGCTTTACCATCCAATGCTTCGTGGAGTTGCTTCAGCGTCTCTTTACTTGCTTCCATCCCGTAGATCACCGCCGGGTTCTCGGCACTCACGGCCATTTCGATAGCCTTGTCTACTTCGTCCGGCCCCCACTCGCGCATGGCGAAAGCGGCCAAGCCGTTTTCCCTCTGGCTGATCAGAGCTAGCCGGGCAGTTCGTTTGGTTGTTTTCCGTTTGACAGTGAATCCAACCACCTGGTGGTTCTCGGTCAGGTCCGCCCCTACCACCACGAAGAAATCGGCCAGGTCGAGCTCGGTGAGATCGCAATCTTCGGATGGTTCGCCAAGAGATCCGGATAGCATAGCTAGATGCTCGCTATCGAGGCCCTTTCTGAGCATTTTCGCTAGAAGAGCCAAAGACTCGTTCGTCGCCTGTCCGGAGGCCAATCCCGCCGTAGCACTCTTGGTCTTTCCAAGACTCGCGGCTACCAGGTCCAGGGCCTCTTCCCAGTCTGCTTTTCCCCACTTGCCGTTGCGCTTGATCATGGGGATGATTGCTCGCTTGCGGGAATCCCACAGTGGCTCGAATCGTCCCTTCTCGCAAAGCAACCCGTGGTTGGGTTTTGCATCCCAGTCAGCCTCGACGCGCAGGACGTGATTGTCCCTGGTAATGAGATCGAGACCGCACCCCACACTGCAGGCCGTGCACGTGCTCTTGATGTGTTCCACCTCTATTTCGCGGCCCAGGTAGGCGCTCTTGCGGTCCATTAGGGCCCCGGTGGGACAGACGGAGAGGCATGTCCCGCAGGAGATGCAGGTCGAATCGCCGAAGGGCACGTCATTGTCAGCAGTGATCATCGTCGCGGCACCGCGGTTCTTGAGACCCAAGGTGTAGTTTCCAACCAGGTCGGCACAGGCGCGTGTACAGCGGCGACAAAGGATACAGCGGTTGTGATCCATCACGAAGTACTCGCGACTGGAATCCACCGGAAAGCTGGGGTACGGGCGGTTGTACACCCAGTGATCCAGGTTGTAGCGGTAGGCCAGATCCTGGAGTTCGCATTCGCCGCTCATCTGACAGTACATGCAGAAGTGATTCCGTTCCGAGAAGAGCAGTTGTAGTACGAAGCGCCGGGCCTCCACTACTTTGGCTGACTCCGTATGGGCCACCATGCCTTCCGTGACCGGGAAGGTACATGCTGGCTGCAGAACCCGCTGTTTTTCCACCTCTACCAGACACATGCGGCAGGCTCCCTCAGGTGGGAGGGCGGGGTGATGACAGAGGTGTGGTATGTCGATTCCCACCGCCGTTGCAGCCTCGTAGATGGTCTGCCCTGCCTGGGCAACGATCTTTCTACCATCGATCGTGATGTTGACAGATGCCATCTGCTTCATTGCCTCCTTTCTAATACATTAAGTGTTCTTCGACAAGATTCAAGAATGGTCTTCAAGGGTCTTCGATCAGTTTGGTGTATTGTCATACCTCCCCCATAAACTCTA
>JAKLPW010000383.1 GCA_022013675.1 Anaerolineae bacterium
GGGCATATCGGGCATTCCCTTCTGGGGCTGGGACCTGGCTGGCTTCAGCGGGGAAATCCCCTCCGCCGAGCTCTATCTCCGGGCGGCAGCCATGGCGGTTTTCTGCCCCATTATGCAGTATCATTCGGAGTACAACGAACACCGCAAGCCCTGCCGCGACCGCACGCCCTGGAATATCGCCGAGCGCACGGGCGAACCGCAGGTGATCGAGATCTATCGACGGCTGGCGCAACTTCGCATGCGATTGCTGCCCTACATCGAAACTGAAGCAGCCCACTGCGCGGCTGTAGGTGAACCGCTGATGCGAGCACTGTTCCTGGATTGGTCGGAGGACCCGGTCGCATGGAAGGTAGCGGACCAATACTGTTTCGGTCGGGCGTTACTTGTGGCCCCAGTGGTTGAACCCGGGGCTACCAAGCGACGCCTCTACCTGCCAGTGGGAGAGTGGGAGGACTTCTGGGATGGGACTCACTTGAGTGGAGGTCAATGGATCGCCCGACCTATTCCTCTGGACATTATTCCGGTCTACCGCCGCGTGGGTGCTCCCTGGCCCGGGCTCGCGCCCTAGCCCAGTCGAGATCGCCCGGGGGCCAGCGTCGCAAATGCTCTCTTACCAGTCTAGTCTTTGTAGCTCACCAACATTAGGAGGACAAACGCTTAATCATGCGTCTCTTTCGCCGCAGTATCGAGATCATCCTGGCCAACCAGGCTCCTACCGGGGCGTATATCGCCTCCCCCAATTTCCCTACCTACCACTACTCCTGGTTCCGGGATGGCACATACATAGCCTATGCTATGGACGCTGCGGGAGAGCACGAGAGTGCGCAACGGTTCCATGATTGGGCGGCAGGGATCATTGCGGCCCGGGCCAGCCAGATCCGTAACGCTCTCGAACGCAGGGAGAAAGGGGAACGACTAACCTCGCAGGACTATCTTCACACCCGCTATACCCTGGATGGGAGGGAAGCAACGGAGAAGTGGCCCAATTTCCAACTGGACGGCTTCGGCGCCTGGCTATGGGGCGCGAGCCAGCACCTGGCGCTGGCTGGCTTGGAGGCTCCGCCTCCCAAATGGCGAGAAGCCATAGAACTGCTAGCCTCATACCTGGCTGCGCTCTGGGACTACCCCTGCTACGATCAGTGGGAGGAAGAACCAGATCACATTCACATCTACACTCTGGTTACCATATATGGTGGCCTGCAAGCCTCAGCGAAGCTGTTGAAACGCCGCCAGTGGGCCGACACGGCGGAAACGATTCGAAGTTTCGTGTTGGCCAACGGTGTTATAGATGGGCACCTGGTCAAGGACATTGGGACCAAGGCGGTGGACGGCGCTCTGGTGGCCGCTTCTACACCGTACGGCATGTTCATGCCTGATGATCCCCTCATGCGCGCCACGGCAGCCCGGATCGAGGCCGATTTGCGCAAGGAGGGCGGTGGCGTTCATCGTTACAAGGAGGACACCTTCTATGGCGGAGGAGAGTGGATACTATTGACAGCTTGGCTGGGATGGTACTACGTGGAGGTTGGAGAACCGGAGCGGGCACGGGAGCTACTGGCCTTGGTGGAGGCCCAGGCCAACGAGAGAGGTGAACTGCCCGAGCAGGTGGCTCGGAACCTCAATGATCCAGACTCTTACCAACCATGGGTGACACGCTGGGGTCCCATTGCCCAGCCTTTGCTATGGTCACATGCCAAGCATCTAATCCTTAGCAATGCTCTGAGTTGATCTCACCACCGTGCCATTCGTGATGGACAGTGCTCCAGTGTGGGTTTTCCCCCGGACAGCAACACCCCTCGATCGGGTCTCAGTGATTGCGTTGAGCGCCGCCGCGGGCGATCAGCACATGCAGGAAAAGCGCGAACAAGACCACAAGCCCTGCCGGTAGGATGGCCGTATTCAGAGCGGTCAGCAGGCCATAGCGGTCGGCCACAGCTCCCGCTGCTGTAACTCCCAGCCCCGCAGATCCCCATCCGATGCCCAGCGTCAGGCCCGTGGCCAGTGCTGGTCTATGACTCCAGATCTGATTGGCCAACACGATCACGAGCGGATAGGTCATCCCAGTTAAGAAGCCGATCGCTCCTGCCAGGGGAGACGCATACACACCGGGAGCGCGGAAGAACAGTGCTGCGGCAGGCACGGAAAGGGCCCAGGCAACGGGGATGACCTTCGTGGGACCAATTCGATCCGATAGCACCCCACCGGCAATGGTTCCTAAGGCGCTGCAGATGCTGATCACGAAGAGAATGAGGCTCACCGCGGTCTCTTTTTGTCCCCGGGCGGTAAAAAGCAGGGGAGTATAGGTTCCGAGAACACGCGTGAACCAGGCCTGACTCGTCGAGATGGCAATCACCAGGCCGAGATGCACTATCCGTCTCTTGTCGATCTCAACTGGGCTCTTCACTGGGAGCTTGGACGCAGAGCGAGACTGTAACGGTGGCAGGTAGCGCCAAAGAATCAGACTGGACATGAGCCCCACCGGCAGCAGCCAGATAGTACCCCGCATCCCAGTTCTGCTTACGAGCGCAGCCGCGATCACCGGGCTGAGCGCCGCGCCGATATTGCCGCCCAGAGAGAAGATGGAAATGGCAGCCCCAGGCCGGTGCGGAAACACCTCGCTAGCGCTCGCAGCGCCCACCGGGTGGTACATGGCCGAAGCGATCCCCATCAGGGACACACATACCAACAAGAGAGCATAGCCCTGGGTGAACCCGACCGCGGCGGCCCATATTCCCAGCCAGGCCAGGCTGGCCCATCCCAGCACTCGTCCTCCGGTGCGGTCCGCAACCCAGCCAAGGAAGGGTTGCGGAAACGAACCAAACGCGCTGTGAACCAGCGCGATGAGTCCCACTTGGGTATAGCTCAGCCCGAGTCTGCTAACGATAGAGGGGTACAGAATGGGCAGGAAGTTGTTACAGGTTTCCAGTGACAAATGGCCGAAAGCGATAGCGGAGAGCCCTAGCAACAGATGGCGGTGTCGGGACTTCTCACTGAGGAGTCCTGTCGGCAATGAAGACAACGAGAGATGCCCCCTCTCTGGGTGAGATGGATTAGTGAGTGGTGACCAGCGTGCTCAGGTCCATGGCAGTGCTTGTGGAGACGAAAGACGAATGACGGACGACGATCAATCTGCTGATAGATTCAAAGCACTGGCCTTTTCTATCTGATCCAGATCCGGTACGCTACGATCACTGCGATTTGCAGGACGACTATAAGCCAAAATGTGACCCGGAAGCTTGTTTTCCGGGTCTTGTGCCGGAAGAGGTGTCGGGCGATGAATCCCAAGGGTGATCCGCCCATCGCAACGAGGCCAAAGAGAACGACCTCAGGTATGCGGAAGCTCTCCTGCTGGGCAAGCCACTTGTCCAAGCCAAAGAAAACCAGGGTGACCAGGTTCACCGAGCAGAGATAGGAGACTAAAGGGTCCCAGCCCAGGCCCACATAGCCAGCGAGCAATCCTGCCACAGTTGCCAGCGCTCCGTAGAGACTCCAGGACGTGATCGGGGATCGGTAGGCGTGCCTGCGGCTCATGTGGCTGTCTCCTTATGGAAGGTGGGAGGGCGGTCTCACAGTTCGTTAATGAAGCTTGATGATACCACAGTTTTGATCAGGCGCTAAATCTTCAAGCGGAGGGCGTCAGTGAGGCTTCGGAAGTCTTCATCGTGACGATAGTTGCCTACAATGTGGTTCAGAACAACATAGAACCCAGTGTGCTACCCGTGCGTGATAGACTTCCGAAGTCTGGCGAGCAGGCCTTTTCGCCACCCTCCAATTCGCATATTCGTGCCATTCGTGATAAAATCAAGGGCGGTAGCATGATGGTACAGGGTGAAGCAGCAGGAGGTGGAGATATGGACACGATTGAGGAGATGGTTAAGGGTTTGCCGCCCGATCTCCAGCAGGAGGTCGCGGACTTCGCGCAGTTCCTGTTAGAAAAGAGAACTAGAAAGCCCAAAGGCAAGTTCCGATTCGACTGGGAAGGGGCTCTTGAAGACCTGCGTGACCGATTCACTTCGGTGGAGCTCCAGCACAAAGCTCTTGAATGGTGGGGTGACTGATGTATCTGGTGGACACCAACATAATTGTAGAGATTCTGCTGCGGCAGGCGAAGGCTGAGGAAGCGAAACGATTCCTTGAGAGGCACCGTCCCTGAGAACTTGTTCCTAACTGAGTTCTCCCTTTACTCCCTCGGCATCATTCTTCTGCGACGCAAGATGCATGATACCTTTCTGCGGGCGCTAGACGATTTGCTGGTAACAGGTGGGATCCGGCTTGTGCGACTTGGATTGGACGGTATGCAAGACATTGTTCATGCAGCCCGGATGTTCAACCTTGGCTTTGATGATGCCTATCAGTATGCCGCTGCGGAGAAGTATGGGCTGATCATTGTCAGTTTTGATGCGGACTTCGATCACACCGAGCGAGGCCGGAAAGCCCCTGGGGAGATCCTGTAAGGCTGACGGGTATGCCGCATTGGTGCGCTCCCGTTGGGGCCGGTGAGTACAAGCGGACCGCAATGAAGGAGATCGACCTTCGCGGGCATGCGGTGGCGCGGGTGGTAACGTCCGGCCAGGTAGAATATCGAGAGCGGCAGGAGGTGAATACATGGACAGGATTGAGGAGATGGTTGCGAAATTACCGCCTTAGCTTCAGCAGGAAGTAGAGGACTTTGTGCAATTCCTGATAGAGAAACGGGCGCGCAAGGCCGGGAAGAAACTGCGCCAGGATTGGGCCGGCGCGCTGAGAGAGTACCGCGACCAGTACACAGCGCTCGAACTTCAGAAGAAGGCGCTAGAATGGCGGGGCGATTGACCCATGTATCTGGTAGATACCAATGTGTGGCTTGAGCGCCTTCTGGATCAGGTACGGTCTGAAGAGGCTGGACATTTCCTCGATCACTTACCTTCGGAGCATCTCTTTGTCACCGATTTCGCCTTTCACTCTATCGGGGTGGTGCTGAGCAGGCTGAACCACACGGATGTGTTGCTACGTTTCGTCCAGGACGCCTTTGTAGACGGAGCGGTTGGCTTGATACATCTTGACCCTGGAGATACGGAGCGCCTTGTCTACACAATGGAGCAGTTCAACCTTGACTTCGACGATGCTTACCAGTATGCCTACCAGTATGTAGCCGCCGAGAAACACAACCTCACCCTGGTGAGTTTCGACAGCGACTTTGACCACACGGAACGCGGAAGAAAAACCCCGGCTCAAGTGTTGCGGGGATGAGCAGAGTGGTGGGGCGAAGGAGCCTTATGCTGGAAGGCAGTCACGCGGCAGACACCAAAGTGATGGATGTCTACCCAAGACTGCGGAAGCACATCGACCGTCTCTGCCAAGGTGAATCCTGGCACATCGTTGGCGCTTCGGCCATCGTGCAGGATGAGGAAGCCTACTACTTCGAGATCACCAAACCGAAGTTCTGGGCAGAAGATGAAGATGGCCACGCCCTCATCGGAATCGGAGGCATCGGGGGAAGCATAGAAGAGGGAGAGAACGAGATCAGTTGCCTGCACCGAGAATCTCTGGAGGAGCTAGGCGTAGACGTTCAGGTGCTCTCGTCTCCCGAGACGCATCTTCTCTTCTCTGAAAAATGGGCGGGGAAAGTGAATCTGGTTCCCTCTGACCTGCCAGTGCCCTGTCTCTGTACCATCGGACCCAAGAAGACTCGTTTGGCAGCCGGGCTCCCCTACGACTTCCTCTGCATCGTCACTTTCGAGGCATTGCTGATGGGCAAGCCACAGGCTGAGGACCTCTATGGATTGCTGCGAATCAAGCGGGGAGCTATCGGAGACGTCCTTGGTCCGGACACCATTCCATTATCCGTCGTGCTGAGTCACCCTGATGTGGACCTTCACCTGAACGACTCCCTCCCCGACAACGCCATTCTCCACCCCCTCTTCACGGCCCGCTCTTTCCAACTGCTCCTACGAGAATCACGAATGCCACGAATAGACGAATGACACGAATGCT
The DNA here is from genome assembly GCA_022013675.1 of Anaerolineae bacterium. GTDB lineage: Bacteria > Chloroflexota > Anaerolineae > JAKLPW01 > JAKLPW01 > JAKLPW01. The sequence goes on from JAKLPW010000383.1 coordinate 5,974, forward strand.
CTAGATGCCATTCGTGTCATTTGTAGTATTCGTGCGATTCGTGATATCAGAAGTCGGGGTAGGGCTGAAGCAGGAGCGGTTTTTGGCAAAGGGCCTGCAATCTCCCCAAAGCCCCCAGCTCCCTTTCCCACC
>JAKLPW010000384.1 GCA_022013675.1 Anaerolineae bacterium
CGTACCACTCGCGATCAGACACCTGGTGAAACTCGCTGAGCCCATAGTACTCGATATAATCGAGACAGGTGATGATGCTGGGAATGGGGATGTCTTGTGGACAGGGGAGGCAGTGCTGGCACTCCACGCACTGCCCGCTAAGCCGATCCACCAGCTCGTCGTGCAGAGGAGTGGCCTGCTTCTCCTCGATGGATGCCTCCAGGTAGTTGAGCGCCTGGCGCATCTGGTCAGCATTGCGAACGCCGGGCACGGTGGTGGCCACGGAGTGTGAGAGGACGTAGTGCAGGCACTGCGCCGGCGTGATGCCGGTGGGACGGCCCTCGGTGGTCAAGAGCCTGCCGCCGTGGTAGACCTTCATGACCACGACGCCGACCTGGTGTTCGGCGCAGCACCTGAGAAGGGCCTCCCGTTCCGGGTCCGGGTCGTGCTGATAGATGTTGAGGGGGAACATGAGGACGTCGATGGAGCCTGACTCGACGGCCATGCGAGCGACAGCAGGGTCGTGGCCGCTGAGGCCGATGAAGCCGACGCGGCCGTCACGCTGATACCCCCGAATGCGCTCGATGCCCTCCCGGGCCCAGCCCGTCCACGTTGACTTTATGTCAACCATAGTGAGCATGGCGACGTCAGCGTAGTCGTTTCCCAGGCGATCAAGTGCCTGATCGAAGCATCGCAGGCACTGATCGACGGGCTGGTGATCGCTGAAGCCCCAATGGACTGCCAGGACCAGGTCTTCGCGGTGGCGACGGATGGCAGGGCCGATGGCGTCCCAATATTCGCTGTGTGCGTCAGTAGGATCATTGAAGAGTACATCGACGTAGTTGGCCCCGGCCGGCACAGCCAGGTCCAGCACGGCGTCCATGTTCTGGACGGTCGTGTCCAGGTGCTCGGTGCCAAGGCCGATGACACCGACCTCGAGACCGGTCCTGCCCAGGGTCCGAGTTTCCATGGTCACGAGCGTGTCCCCCTTTCCTGAGTGCGAGACCTTTAGGGTTTTCCTCAACCCTAAAGGTCTTTTCCCGCTACGATTCGTCTCGCCCAATCGGCAGCCCGCTCCAGTTCACCTTCTCTCAGCGGGCCTTCTGTGTCCACGACGATGAATCCCTCAGGGGGAATCATCAGTTCCCCATCTACCCTCGCGAGCCTATCTGCGATGGGCCTGGCGGCGTAGCCAAATGCGTTCATCAGAGTACGTAATACGCGTGATTCTACGTCACTCGCTGAGAACCTGGTATCAAACGCAGCCACCTTGACACCCACCAGGCCATTCCTGGCAATCCCTTTCAGAAAGCGAGCGATCGGTGTGCTTGGCCTGAATCCCCGAGTAGGAGAGCCGACGATCAACAGCTCCAAGCCCGTCACCTGCTCTAGCTTCACCTTGCCCACCCGCAGCACCTCAACATCCCCTTGGGCGTCAAGAGCATTGCCTATAGCGTGAGCAATCTTCTCCGTATTGCCAAAATACGAATCGTAAACCGTCAGTACTTTCACCAAGATTCACCTCCTGAGACCTTTAGGGTTTTCCGCAACCCTAAAGGTCTTCGTGGCCCTTCATGAACAGTTCCATCGGGAATAGCTTACCATGCCCGGGGTATACAGTGTGTATCTCTACGTTCATCCGTCACAATACCAGGCCCATCCAGTGATGATCGTAGTACTTGCCGTCCAAGAACATCTCCATGCGGATCGTACCCTCTCTCACGAATCCCTTGCCTTCGTAGAGCTGGATGGCACGTTGATTGTCCGTCCGAACACGCAGATTTATCTTCTTGATGATTCCAGTATCCTTCGCCCAGTCGATGAGGGTGTCCAGCATCAAGGAGCCAATACCAAACCCCCAACAACGTTTTCGCACCGACATACCAAATTCACCGCTGTGTCGAACACGTGGTCGCCGACCTGCAGAGAAGGTTAGAGTGCTAACAACCATATCGTCTATCAGTCCGAGGAGGTAGAGTTGGTTGTCCGAGTCCCGGCACTTACGCAGGTACTCTTCTTCTTCTGGCACGGATAGCTCGAACTCGCCCGGGCCGAAGCTCAGGTAGTCAGACTCGCCGCTGATGCCTTTAATGTAATCGAGAACAGCACGGGCATCTTCAACCGCCGCCTTGCGGATGACAAGCATACGGCCATTTTTCAGACACTGTTTTCGTGGTTGCATAGCTGACCTGGTGTTGATGACCTACAAATCACATGCGATATGAGAAACCCTATCACTTAATGTCACCGCTGAGATCACAGAGCGCGCTGAACGTGCGCTGAGCGTGCAGCGGAAGCCAATCTGTTCTTCTTTGCGGCCTCAGCGGAATCCGCGCAGAGGTGTGGGTAATCACCAGCCGACATGGTCTTGACGGCATAGCGGCCTGCGGTTCGGCCGTCGCCGACTCCGCAAAGACTCGCTCAATTCACCACGGCGTCTGCTGCCAACCCCCGCCCTCTCCACTGAGCTGAAAGTGAAGTCGGGCGCTACCAGGTGACCCTGCAACCGTATTGCGATGCCAAGTCTCTCCATCGTTGTGTCCACTATACAGGAAGTGTAGGATAACAGCCTCGGAAAGTCAAGTCGATATGGACCATAGTCAGGGCAATCGCGTATATTCTTTGGGTTACTTCGTAGCACGACGCCTCGTACGTCGCAACGCTCGTGCTGATAAAACGCTACATAATCTCTGCGCTCTCTGTGTGCTCTGCGGTGAGTCCCCTTTTTTTCAGTATCGACGCGCCTTCCAGGGCGGTCCATTTGACAGATCATCTGTGACCGTTACAATTGGAGCACTTCAGTCAATACCGTGCAACCAACTTTGCAGGCTAGGCATACCCATGCGTATCGTGATCAAACTAGGCACTAGCACCCTGACAGGCGGAAGCGATAAACTCAATCGTCCACGTATGGTCGACCTCGTGCGGCAGATAGCGGACCTGGACGCTCAGGGGCACGAGCTTCTGCTCGTCTCCTCGGGAGCCATTCTTGCCGGGAGAGAGACGCTGGGGGTGTTCCCGCAGCGCAGGGATATCCCCTCCAAGCAGACGCTGGCTGCTGTGGGACAGGTGCGGCTGATGGCGATATACCAGCAACTCTTCGAACTGTACAATATCAAGATCGCCCAGGCCCTGCTCACCCGCGCCGATTTGGCTGACCGGGAGCACTACCTCAACGCGCGTGACACGATGCTTCTACTGCTCAACCTGCACATCGTGCCGGTGATTAACGAGAACGACGTCGTGGCTGTCGAGGAGGTTCGCATCGGCGACAACGACAATCTCTCAGCCCTGGTAGCCAACCTGGTCGACGCCGATCTGCTGATCATACTGACCGACCAAGCTGGTCTCTTCACCGCCGACCCGCGCGACGACCCAAGCGCAAAGCTGATCGAGGAAGTAGTAGAGATCGACGACCACATCCGCAGCATAGCAGCGGGCAGCGGCTCCTCAGCGGGCACCGGCGGCATGGCAACCAAGGTAGAAGCCGCCGAGATGGCCACACGCTCGGGCACCGAGGTGATCGTTTCCTCCGGCAAAGAGCCGAACATCCTGCTGCGCCTGGCTGGGCGAGAACGCGTGGGCACACGCTTCCTGCCGGTCCTCAGCCACATCGAGAGTCGCAAGCGCTGGATCCTGGCCGAGTCGCCCCGTGGCGACATCCGCATGGACCATGGAGCAGTCGAAGCACTGATTCACCGGGGTAAAAGCCTTCTGGCAGTAGGCGTCACTGATGTGCTAGGCTGCTTCGAACGTGGGAGTACGGTCCGCCTTCTGTCGCCCGATGGCTCCGAGATCGCCCGTGGCATTATCCTTTACAGTGCGCAGGAGCTGACCGCCATTCGGGGCTGCCACTCCGACGAAATCGCAGAGATACTGGACAACGCATACGGCCCGACTGTCGTCCATCGCGACGACATGGTGCTGCTAACCAGCCGTAAATGACCCCAAACAGGATCGGATCATGATTGGCAAGGAGAATAGCCCATGTACGAAGAACTGAACAAAGTCGGTACACGTGCCCGCCAGGTCTCCCGCCGGCTGCGAACGTTGAGCACAAACGTCAAAAACGAAACGCTTCTGGCCATCGCGGAGTCCGTCCTGGAGCACCAAGCCGACATCCTGAGTGCCAACGAGAAGGACATCGAAGAGGGGCGTGCAGCGGGCTTGGATGAGCACCTGATCGAGCGCTTGCTTCTCACCGAAGCTCGCCTGGAAGGCATCGCATCAGACGTGCGCTCTTTGGTTGCGCTGCCCGACCCCGTGGGCGAGTCGTTCGACGGGCGCACGCTGCCCAACGGCCTGCGCGTCAGTAAGCGGCGCGTGCCTATCGGCGTCATCGGCGTCATCTACGAATCGCGCCCCAACGTGACCGTCGACATCGCCGCCCTGTGCCTCAAATCAGGCAACGCTGCGATCCTGCGTGGCGGCAAGGAAAGCGCTAACTCCAATCGCGCCCTTGCCGATGCCATCTCCGCAGGCTGCGAAGTGACAGGTGTCCCCGCCGACGCCGTCCAGTTGATCCGGACCAAGGATCGAGCGCTGGTGAAGGACTTGCTCACTGCCAACGAGTTCATCGACATGATCATTCCCCGGGGTGGACCTGGGTTACACCGCTTCGCCGTCGAGAATGCCACGATCCCCGTCATCACCGGGGGCATCGGTATCTGCCACGTCTACGTGGACAGCAGCGCCGACCCGGAGAAAGTGCCGCCCATCGTCTACAACGCCAAAGTACAGCGTCCCACGGTTTGCAACGCCCTGGATGTGCTCCTTATTCACGAAGCTGTGGCCGAACAACTGCTACCGAGGATAGCTGCCAGCCTGGCCCGAGCCAATGTCGAGCTGCGCTGTGACCAACGGGCCCTCAAGATCCTGGCGGAGTCTCCGCTGGCTCGCGCCGCCGGACCAGACGACTTCGACACGGAGTTCCTCTCCCTCGTGCTGGCGGTGAGGGTAGTAGATGGCCTCGATCAGGCCCTCGACCACGTCCAACTGCACAGCACCCAGCACTCCGACGCCATCATCACTGAAAACTACAGCCACGCCATGCGCTTCGTCGACGAAGTCGATTCAGCAGCGGTCTACGTCAATGCCAGCACCCGTTTCACCGACGGCTCCCAGTTTGGCCTGGGGGCAGAGGTCGCCATCAGCACGCAGCGCCTTCACGCTCGCGGCCCCATGGCCCTGCAGGAGCTTACGACGTACAAGTGGGTCATCCTCGGAGATGGGCAGATTCGCGCCTAGCGCGCTCCATGAATCCTGAAGGTCTTCTTATCCACACACTGTGACCTTTCATGCTCAATGAACAGAACAGGTCCACGTAGTCGCGTCACTCTTTCTTCAGTAGGAACAGCGCCAAGACGCCCTCCCCCACCACTCTCTGCTTCTCTGTGACCAGCCCGTGCTCCAGGGCAACAGTAGGCAAGCCTTTGGTTCTCATGAACTCGCGGTAGTTCTTGTAGTGCTCTCGACCTGCCGCACGTTCGGCTGCGAAGACCACCAACCTGGCACGGAGACCCTTGTATGAGCGGATCGGCCCCGGATGGTGGTCTATGAAGAGTAAGCGTCCGTCGTCCTTCAGAACTCGCTTCATTTCGCCAACAGCAGAGGCTCGGGTTGTGGGATTCATCTCATGTAGGGCCAGCGTGGCGATGACAAGGTCGAATGTCTTCTCGTCATAGGGCATTCTCGCCGCATCACCAAGATGAAGCTGTGCACGGGCTCCCAGTCTATTTCTGGCGATCTGTAGCATGGATGAGGAGGGATCGATGCCGAACACTTCACAGCCTAATCTCGAGTAGAGCTCAAGATGGGATCCAGTTCCACATCCGACGTCGAGGACAGTCATACCCTTCCGAGGACGATGCATCCTCAGTCCCATGAGCCTTAAACCCCTGTTCATTGGCCCAAATATCTTATCATACCACTTTGCGACTCTGCGATAGGGATCTGCTGTCATAGTAGTCTCACTCTCCAGACAACCCGAGACTATAGCCGACCGGGTCACGCTCATGCCGCTACAGAGGTGCTGGTACTGTGCATGGTATCTCGCCCGTGGTTGTTGCCACGTGGCAGGTATCCATAGACTATTGGAAATCCTATAATGGAACCCTCCTGAAGTCAAATCGAACAGGATTGGTGACAAGGCAATCGCATTTGCCTCGCGGGTGAGGAGATACCGGGTTTTTTCGCCTCTCAACGGTGCAAGTATACTGTAGCTCAACCCTGCCTGTCCATTCATCCGGTAGGGGCTGACCGGCGTGTCTGCCCTCTCCACATAAAGGCCCATAACATGATTTATCACGTTTCTCGTTGCAGCCGTGAATTCACTCACGGTGACCTAATGACAGACGCTGTGTGTGCAGCGGGTGAGGATCCCCACCATTGTTCCTGTCTGTCATCCTTGGCCGGGGTCATAATGCTGTCATCC
>JAKLPW010000033.1 GCA_022013675.1 Anaerolineae bacterium
CACCTTGCGCATTGCGCTGACTCCTTCACTAGTGGGTCATTTAACACGGATATAGCCATTAACTGGCAACGCAGGATACACCATATGTGGCTCCAAGTGCCCCAATACCGGCAAAATGCCCACATTTAGGGGCAGTATCCATAAGATCAAATGGCGATTCCCAAGTCAAGTGACCCACTAGTAGAACGAGATTCAATCTCCACGGAGTCAGGACCCACAAATCGGGGTTACGCGACCACAGTCGCGCAACCCCGATCGTTTTTAACGTCTTCAACAGGTAATGTATACTCTCTCCTTGTGCCGTAGGGGCGGAATCATTAAGATTCTGTAATACTCCCAGGGACGTTTCTTCATTGAGTGTTCATCTTTCTCATATAGAATGTTAGACTAGGGGGGTACTGATCGTAGCCTTTGCCATCGCAGTCCGCCGATGGTTTCGTCACAGAAACATCACACCCAGCAGAGGGGGAGCAGAGCCAAGCAATGGATATCAGCCGGCGCGTTCATGGAGCTTATTTGCCGATTACGAGTATGACTCGTTGCAAGCATAGATACTGGTGTCTGTGGGCCAAAAGAGGGTTGGACATCATTGTATCACTGCTTGCCCTGGTGCTTCTGTCACCGGTGTTCCTCATCGTCGCCGTAGCTATCAAGCTGGATTCCCCCGGCCCCGTCATTTTTCGGCAACAGCGTGTGCGTGGCGATCAGAGCTCCCAAGACCCCCACCCGGAGAAGAGTACCTTCACCTTCTACAAGTTCCGCTCCATGTGCAAGGATGCTGATCAGAATATTCATCGGAAGTACTTTACAGAGTATATGAACGGCAATCACAAGGCCGTGAACAATGGAAACAAGAAGGCTCCGATCTACAAGATGACCAGGGACAAGAGGGTCACTCGAGTAGGTCGTATTCTTCGCAGGACCAGCCTGGATGAGCTTCCTCAATTGCTCAATGTCCTGAAAGGGAACATGAGCTTGGTTGGCCCGCGTCCTGCTCTCCCTTACGAGGTCACCCAATACGAGGAATGGCATCGGGAGCGTCTGAGTATCACGCCGGGTATCACGGGGCTCTGGCAAATCAGTGGACGGAGTCGCCTGACTTTCAAAGAGATGGCGGCACTGGACATCGAATATACCCAACGATGCTCGCTGGGGCTAGACCTCATAATCTTGGCGAAGACCATACCGGCGGTTCTTTCCAGCAAGGGAGCCTGGTAGCAAAGGCTCTACTTGTTGTTCCTCTCCCATACTGGAAGAGCTACCACAAATCTGGTGCCCACGCCTGCTTCACTCTCGACACCAATATGTCCTCCGTGAGCAGTAATGATCTCCCTGGCGATAGCCAGACCAAGCCCTGACCCTTTGGAACAGCCTCGCGACTTGTCCGCACGGTAGAAACGCTCGAAGATGCGCGGGAGGTCCTCGGGAGGGATCCCCACTCCAGTATCCGACACGGAGACCAACACCCATCTCCCATCCTCCAGAGCCATGCCCAGGGGCATAGGCCACTTCTGCCCGCCTTGTGCTGTCGCGTGCCCAGATCGAACCTCAACCGAGCGCGCCGCAATCTGCACCTCACCCTCACGGTTGGTATAGCTCACCGCATTGTCAAGGAGGTTGGCGATCACTTCTTCCAGACGGTGCTCATCGCCCTCCACCACAGGGAGAGAACCGATATCCTGATGCAGCCGGATGCCGGCGGCCTCGAAGCGGGGTTCGATCCGCGCAGCGTATGATGCCAGAAGAGCTTGTAGATCCACCGGTTTGCGCGCCATATCCGCTTGCCCTGCTTCCAACCGTGCCAGCTCCAGCAGGTCACTCACCAGTCGCCCCATGCGTTCGGACTCCTGATAGATGATCTCTGCCGCACGATGATATCCCTCTGAGGAAGTCACCGCTCCCTCGAGAATGGCCTGGGAGAACCCCTGAATGGATGTCAAAGGGGTCTTGAGGTCGTGAGAGACGTTGGCGATGAAGTCGCGCTGCGTCTGCCGGGCGCGTTCCACCTCCTGGGCCATGTAGTTGAAGCTCGCAGCCAGGCGAGCGATCTGATCCTCACCCCGTACGGGAATGCTCTGCTGATAGTTCCCGTGGGCGATCTCTTCAGCAGCCTGGGTCATGGCTGATAATGGACGCGTTATGGACCTGGAGAGGAAGAAGGCTGCTATCGCTGATACGACAAGGGCCAGCAGGGCGGAGATAAAAAGAGGGGGCAGCATGTCTCTCCAGGGAGGTCTAATCTGTCGAAACGGGGCAGCTAGTGCGAGCAGATAGGGAGGCTCGCCGGATAGCATCCTTTGCCCTTCGAAGGGAGGCAAGGGAGTCAACACCAGAAAGAACTCCAGTCCATCGGGTGTCTGGTGACGCCGGATTATTGACTCCTCATCGGGGGATGGGACCTTTTGTTGCGGAGGCAGTACTTGTTGTCCCACGAGGTTCCCATCCACCGTCGTATCATACTGGACGAGGCCCTGAGCATCCACGACCATCACGCGGAGGCGAAGGGCGAGAGCTTCTTGGCGCATGTAGCGAAGAATATCTCGGGCATCGGTCAGTCTGCTAAGGATGGCCGGCAACCGCCGGGAAAGATCCGTGGCAACATTGCGCAGGCGGGCAAGCTCCACTCGCTCCTGGTACTGTCGCATCAATACCACCGTCGTTAAGCCTGCTAGTATCAGGCACAGGAAGACAATGAGGACATAGCTGGCGATCAGTCTGGAACGCAAGGTGGTAAACATCCGAGTCTCCTCGATTGCCGGATTGTTCCTTCTCCACGTTGTGATGTTACCAATCACTGGAGCATAGGGCTAGTGCGTCCACGCCGGGGATTTGCGCCGACACTCTAGCTTCTCTTGCTGAGACGATCCCGCCATTCTAAATACTCCGCAAGGTTTCGATAAGGAACAGCCGAGTCAATAGCTCGTGCCATATCCTTTGTTAGGTAATTC
>JAKLPW010000385.1 GCA_022013675.1 Anaerolineae bacterium
CCGGGAACCAGGAAGCTATCCCTGACTGTGGGTTGTAGAAGATACCAGATGGTCACCCCGCCGATAATGGTGCCCACGGGGAAGAGTAGAAGGGAGAGGAGGCCCAAGGCGATGGAGAGCCATCGTCCCCATTCCAGCATCTTGAAGAGTGCCCACCCGGCGGCTGCGTGCGCTATCATGACGATGAAGGACAACACTGCCGCGAGACCCAGCACGACGTAGGCGTCAGCCTGGTACCACTCCTGGCTGAAAATGAATATCAGAAGAACCCCAAGGCTTGCGCACACGCCTAGAACTGATAGTGCTGCTACCAGGAAGTGGTAAACACTGAGAACTGTAATTCCATCTGATCTTTTCATAGTTGCACATCTCCTCCTGAGACTAATCGCTCAATGTTTTCTTACGTTCAATCGTCTTCGTTACCCCGTATGTCTGGAATTGCCCTTGAGGACAGTATCACTCGCCCTCGGTGATGATGGGGCCTTGGAAGGCATCCTTGATTTGGGGTTGCAGCAGGTACCATATGGACGTGCCGCCGATAGCAGTTCCCACGGGAAACCCCGGGAGAGAAATAGCGGCCAGAGCGATGGCGAGCCACCTCCCCCATGCTTGCATCTTGAGCAGTGCCCATCCAGCGGCTACGTTTGCTGCCAGGAAGATGAATAGCATGACAGCCGCCAGAGCCAGAACAATGCCAGCGATGGCCGCGTCAGGACTCCCGTCGAGGAACGCCGCTACGAGAATGGCCAAAACAGCGCAGACACAGAGAGCCAGTATCGCGCCTACCACGAAGTGGTAAACGCTGAGGACCGTTATTCCATCGGGTCTTTTCATCGCGAGACAACTCCTTTTCAAGGCTAAGTGCTTGATGTTCCAACAGCGTGAAAACCAGCTTCATTTCGGTGGTAACAAATCACTCTTTTACGGGCCGTCTTCATGTTACGGTTTGTATGCCATGCAGTGCCCGCCACACGGTTTCCGGTTCCGCTGGCAGGCGAGTTATCCAGACCCCAGTCGCATCGTGGATGGCATTCAAGATGGCTGGGGCTGTCGGAAGGGTGGTGGTCTCGCCGATCCCTGTCGCACCATAGGGGCCGGTAGGGTCTGGGACCTCCACGTCTATGTTCACCAATTCGCGTGGCATGTCGAGGACAGTGGGGATATAGTATTCTCCCAGGGTGCGGGTCTTGATCCATCCCTCCTGCTGAATGAAATGCTCTGTCAGAGCGTATCCCACTCCCATATGGATTCCGCCTGCTACCTGGCCGAAGACCATGGCTGGATTGATTGCTTTGCCGCAGTTGGTGGACGCCCACATCTTGATGATTTCCACGCCACCGGTCTCGGTGTCGACTTCCACGAGAGCGATCTGAGAGGCGAAGGTATAGGCGATATGGGGTTCGCACTGGCCGGTCTCCAGGTCCAAGGGTGTGGTGGCCCGCATGGTTCTGCCGTGGAAGACCGCTCGTCCTTCAACCCGCATCTGCCCTGATTCTTCTCGCAGCACGGCGTCGCGGGCTC
>JAKLPW010000386.1 GCA_022013675.1 Anaerolineae bacterium
ATAACGGTAAGGATCGAAGAGCAGGTAGTGATCCCTTGTGGGATACCCTATATCTTCGGGACCGTCCCTAGCCCAGACAAGAACCTGATACCCGATGCTGCCCTGGAGAAGAATGGCATCGACCTGTTGGTGGGGAAGGCCACGGATATAGACCGTGAGAAGCATGTCGTAACCACCGACAAGGGTGATCAGGTTGGTTACGACAAGCTGGTCATAGCGACGGGATCCGTCCCCATCGTGCCGCCTTTCCCAGGCAGGGAGTTACCGGGCATCTTCGCAGTAGAGAAGAGCGTACCCTACCTCACCGGGATGTTGGAAGCGCTGAATGATGCCAAAGACCTGGTGATCGTGGGCTGCGGCTTCATCGGTGTGGAGCTGGCCGAGGAGTGCAAGAGGAGCAGGGACGTCAACATCAAAATCGTGGAGATGCTGAGGCATTGTCTCCAGTTGACCTACGACGTGGAGTTCTCCATCCAGGCTGAGGAAGCGCTGAAGAGCTCTGGTATTGATATCCTGGGCACCGAGAAGGTGGAGTCTTTCCTGGGCGATGGGAAGGTGGAGAAGGTCAAGCTCGCCGGCGGCCGGGAGCTCGATGCAGACATGGTGATCATCGGCATCGGGGCCGGGGCTAACGCGGAGCTGGCAAAGAAGGCCGGTCTCGAGATAGGTCCGACGAAGGGCATTCAGGTCAATCGCTACATGCAGACCAGCGATGACAACATCTTCGCCTGCGGAGATTGCGCTGAGAAGGTTTCTTTCTTCGATGGTCAGCCCTCGCGCTTGAAACTAGCCTCCATCGCCACCATGGAAGCACGCATCGCGGGTGCCAATCTCTTCAGCCCCCGCCGCGCAAATATGGGCGTGATCGGTGTCTATTCCACGGTGCTGGGTGATACCGCCTTTGCGGCTGCGGGTCTCACGGAGGCGAGTGCCAAGGAGAACGGCTATCGCGTCCTGGTGGGTGAGGTCGAGGCGATGAACCGCCACCCGGGTTGCATGCCGGGTGGGAAGAACCTGAAAGTCAAGCTGGTGTTCGACGCCGGAACGCGGGTAATCATAGGAGGGCAGGTCTCCGGGGCCAAGAGTGGTGGCGAGTTGATCAACGCCATCAGCGCCTGCATCCATCAGAGGATGACCGCTGACGACATCGCCACTTTCCAGACGGGAACGCATCCCGGTCTCACCGCTTCCCCCATCGCCTATCAGCTCGTCAACGCTGCCGAGGTGGCCATTGCCTCCGCATGGAAACAGTCCAGCCGGTGGGGACAGTCTAAGTAGGGGCAACGCATTCCCAAAACAAGTCTTCAATCAAAGAAGACTTTGGCCTGTACATAGCAGTCGAGTTAATGAAGGGAATCCATAGGAATGCGTTGCCCCTACAGGTAACGGGAGAACATAGATCATGATCATTACAATTGCCAGTGGCAAGGGGGGCACCGGAAAGACAACGGTAGCCATCAACCTGGCGCTTGCGGTAGCTTCTGCAAGCGAATCAGCCTCCGGCCAGCCGCAAGAGGGGACCGGGCTATCGCACAAGGGCGTCATATTCCTCGATTGCGACGTGGAAGAGCCCAACGCGGGACTTTTTCTCAAGCCAACGTTCACACAGCGGGAAGAGGTCGGCATTCTCATCCCCGAAGTGGACTTCGACAAATGCACCTACTGCGGGCGCTGCGCGGAGGTCTGCCAGTATCACGCCATTGCCGTCGTGGGGAAGAAGGTGCTGATATTCCCGGAGCTTTGCCATGGCTGTGGAAGCTGTACGCTGAACTGCCCGGAGGGAGCCATTCACGAGGTGCTGAAGACGACGGGCACCATCGAGATTGGGGCCTCCGGACCAATTACCTTTGGCCAGGGCACGCTGAACGTGGGAGAAGCGATGTCTCCCCCCATCATTCGGCAGCTCAAGCAGCGGCTCGTACCTTCTGAGCCCAGCGAACAGTTGGTGATCATCGATGCCTCGCCCGGGACGGCCTGCCCGGTGGTGGAGGCGATGCAGGGCAGCGAGTTCGTGCTGATGGTGACCGAGCCCACTCCCTTTGGGTTGCATGACCTGCGGCTGGCAGTGCAGGTGGCCCGCGACGAGTTGGGGCTGCCGGTGGGAGTGGTGATCAACCGCGTGGGCGTGGGGGACAGGGGGGTGGAGGATTACTGCGCCGCCGAAGATGTTCCCATCTTGATGCGCATCCCCCTCGACCGGCGCATCGCCGTGGCCTACTCCGAGGGGATACCCATGGTAGAGGCGCTGCCCGAATACCGGGAGCGATTCCTGTCGCTCTATGACCGGCTCGAGGAGGCAAGGGTATCATGAAACAGCTCGTTATCCTTAGCGGTAAGGGCGGTACAGGAAAGACAACCGTGGCCGCCGCGCTGGCGCACCTGGCCTCGCAAGAGATGGACATCGTGCTGGCCGATGCTGATGTGGACGCCTCCAATCTGGAGCTTGTGCTGGAGCCGACGAAGATCCACCAAGAAGATTTCACCGGCGGACAGGTGGCTATCATTGACACAGATGCCTGCACAGCCTGTGGTATATGTGCCGAGGTCTGTCGTTTCGATGCCCTGATACCCGGCGATGAGGCCTATGACGTGGACCCTATCTCCTGCGAGGGATGCGCTTCCTGCGTTTATCAGTGCCCCGAGGATGCGATTCGTATGGAGAAGCAGCAGGCCGGTTGCTGGTTCCGGTCTGACACGCGTTTCGGTCCTCTCTTCCACGCTCACCTCTTCGCTGCTCAGGAGAACTCGGGGCACTTGGTGACTCTGGTGAAGCAGCACGCTCGCTTGCTGGCCATGGACACGGGGGCGGAATTCTTGATTGTGGATGGGCCGCCAGGGATCGGGTGTCCGGTCATCTCGGCCAGCGCCGGAGCCGACATGGCGCTGCTGGTAACGGAACCGACCGTCTCCGGCGTGCACGACCTGGAGAGAGTGCTGGCCACCACGGAGCACTTTGGCGTGCCTGCCCTGGTGTGCATCAACAAGGCCGACATCAACCCAGCGCGAGCGGAGGAAATCGTCTCCTACTGCGCGGGGCGGAATATAGAAGTGGTAGGGACGATTCCATTCGACACGGTGGTGACTGAAGCGATGGTACAGGGGAAGCCTGTGACTGACTTCGAGGATGGTCCGGTGGATGAGGCCATGCGTGAGGTGTGGAGACGCACCCGGGAGGCATTACTGGGATGAGCAATCAGACATTGCGCGAGCGGGTATTGCTGAGACTGGCCACGGTCGTCGATCCGGAAACAGGCGTTAGCGTGATCCGGATGCGACTGATAGAAGACCTGACGGTGGACGAAGAGACGGGAGCACTGAGCTACAAGTTTCATCCCTCGTCGCCGCTCTGCCCTTTGGCTGTGACCCTGACCCTGAGCATCAGAGATGCTATTGAAGAGGTCGAAGGTGTGACGAGTCAGAGTATCGAGGTCGTGGGATACGTGGGCGCTGAGGAACTCAATGCCCTCTTGAAGGAGACGGAGTGATGAAGATAGCCCTGACGAGTGAAGGACCGAGCCTGGAGGATACCGTTAGCTCTCGTTTCGCCCGCGCCCCTTACTTCCTGATCGTGGACGCACTTACGCTGCAATGCGATGTCGTCTCCAATACTTCGTCCGTGGACGTCGCCGCCGGACTGGGCCTGAAGGCAGCCTGGATCGTGGTCAATCGTCATGCCTCCGTGGTCATCACC
>JAKLPW010000387.1 GCA_022013675.1 Anaerolineae bacterium
ACACCCTGACTTCGTATGCTCTTTACGTGCGATCGCTGGCCGGAGACCTGGACACGGCGCGCGCTCGCAAGCTGATCAACGACGAGGGCGTGGCGAACTTGCAGCCGGAGGCCGTTGGCTGGTTGCTCTACGTCCTCAGCGACGACGCACAGTCCGCCGATGAGGTGGCCGAGATCCGCCTCTTCCTCAACAACCGCGTGGTCGAGACCGCCGGTGCTGCCAACTTCACCACCTCGTATCGTGAAGAGGATGGCTATCTGCTGCTGGCCTCCAATCGCCGGGCCGATGGCGTGATCCTGGAAGCCCTGATGATGGATCAGCCGGAGAGCGACCTGATCCCCAAGATCGTGCGCGGCCTGCTGGCCCATCGCAAGCGTGGCAAATGGAGCAACACCCAGGAGAACGTCTTCATCCTCTTGGCGTTGGATCGCTACTTCAACGTCTACGAGGCCCAGACGCCCGAATTTGTGGCCAGGGTTTGGCTGGGCGACCAGTACGTAGCCGGCTTCGAGTTCGTGGGCCGCACCACCGAATACCAGAGCGTGGATGTGCCCATGTCCTATCTGGCCGAGGTGGGCGAGCAGGACCTGATCCTGAGCAAGGAAGGCCCGGGCAGGCTCTACTATCGCCTGGGCATGAGCTATGCGCCCACCAGCCTGAAGCTCGAACCGATGGATCGGGGCTTCACCGTGCTGCGCACCTACGAGGGCGTGGACGATCCCGAGGACGTCACCCAGGACGAGGACGGTGTCTGGCACGTGCGTGCCGGTGCCCGCGTGCGTATCCGCTTGACCATGGTAGCCCCCTCGCGACGCTATCACGTCGCCTTGGTGGACCCCCTGCCCGCGGGGTTCGAGTCCCTCAATCCGGCCTTGGCCGTTACCGGCAGCATCCCGCAGGATCCTGAGAGCACGACTACCCGCTACTGGTGGTGGTCCAGGACCTGGTACGAGCACCAGAACCTGCGCGACGAGCGGGCCGAGGCCTTCGCCTCCCTGCTCTGGGACGGAATCCATACCTATACCTACGTCGCCCGCGCCACTACCCCCGGCGAGTTCGTCGTCCCGCCGCCCAAGGCCGAGGAAATGTACTCGCCCGAGGTGTTTGGTCGCGGGGGGACGGATCGAGTGATCGTGGAATAGACAGCCCCCTCCCTAACCCTCCCCCGTGCGAAAAGCACGCACAGGGGAGGGAATTCGAGCCTCCCCACGAGTTCTGTCTACAGGGGAGGGAACTCGAAGCTTCCCCACGAGTTCCTGTTTATGGGGGGGATTGAGGGGGGGCATTCACGCTGACACACAAAATCCACCCCGCACGGCCAACTACATCACCCCCACCCGGCTCGCCTGCCACCCATTTCCCCCATCTAGAGACCATCCTTAACCTGATCCCCTGACCGGCAATCCTTTGCGCCCTTAGCGCCTTTGCGTGAGCGGTCTAGACATATGCTAGAAAAGAGACATGGCTCCTACAAGGACTTGCATCGTTCGCCAGGAGGCTGACCACTGACCACTTCTTCCTTATCGCCTTTGCGTGAGCGACTCAGTCGCATCAATTACTAAATATATTCTACCAAACACTTGACAAACGCAAGTATCTATGATATAATATTGACCAATAGAAAGGAGGTTGCTCATGTGGAGAATGCCGGAACGATGCCCAACCTGTGGTGGGTTGCTGCAAATTCGAGAACTATCCTGTACTGAGTGCAAGACCGAGATTCGGGGTCATTTCCATCCTTGCGATTTCTGCCGTCTCTCGGAGGACGAGGCCACCTTCCTCCGGGTCTTCGTGCTCTTGCGAGGAAGCCTGAAGGCCGTGGGAAAGGAGCTTGGAATATCCTATCCCACAGTCAGCAGCAAGCTCGAAGAGATCATCGCAGCTTTGAGCCGAGAGACCGAAAAGAGAGCCGAGGTGGAAGATACCTCTGCCCGAGGAGACATCCTGGATCGCATCGCCAGTGGCGATCTTTCTGCAGAGGAAGGCCTGCGTCTTCTCAAGACCACGAAAGCCAAAAAGGAGGGCTAAACGTGACCGAAGACCATCCGAATGTGTATCGAGTTGAAACGAAAACTTCAAGCTGCCTGGATATCGAGGTTCAAAGAGCCGACGTTGTCCTGCGAGGCGCGGACACGGACGATCTCGTTGCCTCGCTCAAACCCGGTAGGCGTGAGCGTGGACAGTTGGTTGGCCTGGATGTTCATCAAGAGGGCGACACCATTCTCATTCGCAGCATCGACAACCAGAAACTCTCCCGCCAAACGCTCACCGTCGAGATCCCGTCAGCGCTCCAAACCATTCGCGCTCGTATGAGTCAAGGTGACCTGCGTGTGTCCGGGCTAGCCGAGGTAGATCTGAATCTCTGTGTAGAAAAAGGTGATGCCCGACTGACCGAACTCTCAGGACGAATCCACCTGGAGGCGGGGAATGGCGACATAAAGGCCCGTACACTGGCAGGGCGGATAGAATTGTCGGCGGGTTCCGGCGATGTCAAGATCTCAGAGGCGAGGGGGGAATGGATCAAACTGAATACCGGGCACGGTGACGTTGTCATCGAGCGCGTGACAGGCAACACGCTCTGCACACTGGGACGCGGAGACATTGTCGCCAGGAACCTCGGAGGAGAGGCGGAGATCACAAGCGGTGCGGGTGACATCGTTCTG
>JAKLPW010000388.1 GCA_022013675.1 Anaerolineae bacterium
GAGGTCGCTGGTTCCAAGGGGCGCATCGAAGAGATGCTGGGCTGTGCTGTGACCCATTTTGCCTATCCCAACGGGCAGCAGGGGGATTTCGACGAAAGGATCGCGGGCATGGTGGCCAAGGCTGGCTACCGTTCGGCTGTGACTACTGTCGCGGCTCGGCTTCGGCCGAGCAATGATCGCTTTGCGCTGCCGCGCTGGGGTATTGATGACGAGGATACCCTGGCAACTTTCGCTGTCAAGATCGCTGGGCTGTGGCCCGTGGGGGCCATTTACCGCAGAGATCGCTGAGAGCGCAGAGAGAAGAGAGGATTAGAGAGGACATTCTCTGATGGCTCAACGGGGTTCTTGACTCTCAGTGGTAGAGGGTGCTTGCAGTGGGGCCGCCGAGAACGTAGAGGCTACGGAAAGATGAGTGAAATCGAGGTTCACCGCATTTTTAGTATTTTTCTTGATTCTCTGCGGTGAATAAACTGGAGGGCTGAGTTGGATTACTTCGTTCGAGAGTATCGGGATTTGGATCGGGAAGAGTTAGTCTCTTTGCTGGAACGGGGATTGCATATCGAGCGGGCCGACGATCGCTTGAGGAGCGTCTACGAGGCTAATCCTGCCGGCCCAGCTCTGGTTTCAGTGGCCGAGGACAAGTCGAGCGGCAAAGTCATCGCTGCCTACGCCGCATTTCCTTTTCGGCTGATGGCGGAGGGTGAGGCCCTGCTGGTCGGCCAGCGTGGCGATCTCATCGTGGACAAGAGCTTCCGAGGGCAAGGTATTTTCAAGGCCCTCCGGCCCCACATGGTGGCGAGGGCCAGCGAAGCAGGTATGGCTTTCACACTTAGCATGCCCAACCCCGCTGCCTGGGCCGGGCACCGCAGCATGGGATGCACGGAAGTGGGGGCCTTGGTTACGATGCTTTTACCTCTGGACGCCACCCGTATCGCGAGGAGATACCTGCCTGGGAATGTCCTCGGGTCGGCGGCTTCACATATCGTTGGGGCAGTGGGTGGCCTTTTCTGGAGGGAGGCCCGGTTCAAGGATCAGGGGGAGTACACCTGCCGCCCTGTTTCCGTCTTCGACGAGCGCTTCGATCAGCTTTGGCAGGAGACTTCCAGCCTGCGGGCTATCATGATGATCAGGGATCGGGCTTATCTTCAATGGAGGTGGTCGATACTGGGGCGGGACCAGTGGGCCTTGGCAGTCGAGAGAGGCGGCCGGTTAGCGGGCTATGCCTTGGTTCGCAGGAGAGAGGATGGAATGGCCGAGATCAAGGATTTCCTGACCACCCAAGATGAGGGGGCCGCTACGTCCCTCATTCACACTGTCGCGGCTCAAGCGAGGGCGGAGGGCATGGCCGGGGTGGCATTTCAATCCCTGGAGGATTGTCCTTACTTCGCTGCCTTCCAACGCTGTGGATTTCGGGTCTTGCCCCGTGCCAGCGGGTCGGCCCTGGTGTTGGTTCCAGGAGCAGTGGAAGTCATGTCTCCTTCCTGGGGGCAGAGCAGCAATTGGTATTTGACGGCGGGGGATCGTGAGTGATGGGTAAGAGGGCTCCCACGTTGCAGTGGGCGGCAGGAATGGATAGAGGCTCGTCGTGACTGATGCGTCCCGACCGCGAATCTGCGTCTTCTCGGAACGCTTGGCTCCTCCTTTCGACGAAGGAATCAAGAACGTAGCCCTGGAGGTGATCCGTGAACTCTCCCGCGATCACAGCCTGCTGGCCTTGACCACTTTCGGTGAAGATGTGCCGGAATATGGTATTCGGAATCTGCGGGCTGGCAAGAGCCTGCTCAGTGCAGCTCTGGGACGTGCCATCCGGACGTTCAGTCCGGATATGATCGTTTACATTCCTACCGCCAGTCACACCTTAGCCAGCTTCTTGCGTGCGCGTGTGTTGGGCTGGTATGCGCCCGGGGCACGGGTGCACATGATCGCCCTGCAACCCAGATTGCTGGGACGGGCGGGGAGACTCCTGATCCCACGGCTGTGTCCTCACCGAGTGTGGGTGCAGTCTGACCGCAGCGCCGTCTTGCTCCGTTCCCTGGGATGTCGCGTGGGCATGTTTCCCGGGGGAGTTGATGGAGGGCGGTTTCGACCGGTCTCGTCTCAGGCCCGAGTCAGGATGCGGGCGCGCTATGATCTGCCAGAGGATGCCTTCGTGGTCTTGCATGTGGGGCACATCAATGCCAATCGCAATGTGGAACTGTTGAGCCGCGTGCAGGAGTTGCCCGGCTGCCAGGCCGTCCTGGCGGGCAGCACCAGCACACCCCAGGATGTAACTCTTACAGATCGCATGCGGGAACGTGGGGTTAGGGTTATTACGCACTTTCTGGCGCACGTCGAGGAGCTCTACCAATTGTCTGATTGTTATTTCTTTCCGGTGCTCTCTTCCACCGGTTGTATCGAAGCTCCGCTCTCCATCCTGGAGGCGATGGCTTGCGACTTGCCGGTCGTGACCACGCGCTACGGAGGAATACCGCAGCAATTCCCGCTAGGGGATGGACTTCTCTATGGCGATGACGCCGAGGGACTGTTGCACCAGGTAGAAGTAGCAAAGAGCATGCGGAAGGCCGAAACACGTGCCATGGTGGAGCCGTTTACCTGGCGAGCCGTTTTGCGAAGCACGATATTACGTGAGGATGTATGAGAACTCTTCAAGATACTTCATCGTCTGCTAAAGTCCTTGCCGCGGCCGCCGCACTGGCGAGGCCCGGAGGCGCGGTCCGGCCGGTCGAATTGCGTGACGTGCCGGCGGTCGTAGATCTGCTGCGGCGCAACAAGGTGCCCTTGCTCTCTCTCAACGAGACGGCTCGTGCGAGCGGCTTCCTGAAGTTCCCCGAGGTCGTTGTGGCTTTGGAAGAGGACCGGGCGCTCCAGCAGCGATTACGGTCAGAGTATGACCGGGTCCTGGAAGCCTTTGGCTCGGAGGGCATCGGGGGCGTCTTCATCAAGTCGGTGGGTATCCACCCATCCTTCCCCTACACCAGCGACAATCTGGACGTACTGGTTCCACGGGAGCAGGGAGTGCAGGCACGGCGTGCGCTGAGGCGCATAGGATACGTGGAGCTGACCAACCTGGAGGAGCCCGATAAGTTCCTGCTGCGACGCTTCCACACGGGCGTGGAGGTGGCGACGGTACACGTGCATACCCACGTGGGCTGGTGCGTTTCATTCTTCGACACGACTCGTTATCTGGATAGATCGATCCCTTCGGCCGACGATGCTCCTATCTGGATTCCTTCACTGGAAGATGGAGCCTTGACCAACATGGCCCATTCCTTCTACGAGAACAAGGCCGTGAAGCTCTCGGACCTGCAGAAGCTGGAGCGATGCTGGCAGGAAGGCCTCGACTGGAACTATATGTGTGCCGCGGCGGAGCGCCAAGGTTGGCTGGATGGGCTTTACTTCTGTGTGTTACTCTACGACCATCTGGAGCGAAGGCTGCACGGGATCCCGCTTGTGACCGATGAGGTACGAGTTCAAGCCCAGAATGGATTGCCGGATGGGCAGGCAGCCTACCTGGAGGAGCTTCAACAGAGTTCGGTCGAGATGCCCTTCCGAGTCTCTTTCGCCTTCAGTAAATGCTTATACTACCGCAAGATCTGGCAGAATCGCACCATCGGCCTTCGGCTCAAGATCGGCAATACTATTCGACACACCGCCAACGGCTCGCGGCTGAGGCTGGGAGTACGCAGTCAGTCGCCCATGCTGATTGTCGTCAGTGGCATGGATGGGGCCGGCAAGACGACCCAGGTCGATCTGTTGGGCCAGGCTTTCGATGCCTGCGCCATTCGATCCCGCTCTGTTTGGAGTCGGGGAGGATCCTCTGCTTTCACAGACGCCTGCCTGCGCCTCGCACGCCGATTCTGGGGGTGGGGTGGGTCATCTGGCGCGCACGATGAGGGCTGTGGGGCTTCTCGGGATGCCTTCGATGTCCGGCGAGCAATGCTTCGCAATCCCATCGCGCGTTGGGGTTGGAGTGCGGTCGTGGTGGTGGATCTTCTAGTGCGCTATTGGTGGCAGGTGGCCTGGCCGTTATTCAGGGGCAACGTGGTTATCGCTGATCGCTATGTTGCCGATGCCGAGGCCGAGTTGGCCGCTTATCTCTGTTTGGAGAAGGGTTGCCGCTCCTGGGCTGGTCGATTGCTCTCGGCCTTGAGCCCGCGTCCGGTGATGACTTTCGTATTGGACTTGCCCGCCGAGGTAGCTGAGGAGCGAATGGGCCCGGGGCGTGAATCCCTGGCCTATCTTCGCCGTTTGCGTGAGATTCACCTTCGGCAGGCGGAGAGTAGCGGGGCCATGGTGCTCGATGCCACGCGTTCGTTGGAGGATGTGTCCGATGATCTGGTTTATCGCGCTCTGACCAGCTACTTTGACCGCTATCACACCGCTGCTAATGCGCTCTTCCTGGCAAATCCGTCGCGTGTCCTCAGTTCACGGCTGGAAGGGGAGGAACGATGATGATGAGAGACGTGGCTAGAGACTTGCGAGTGAGAGAGACTTCGGAAGTCTCTGGTCGCCGCCAGCTCAGTATTCTGGTAGTTACCAACATGTACCCCTCGGCTGGCCATCCGGCTCTGGGAACCTTCGTCAAGGAGCAGGTGCAGTCCATCAGGGTGCGGGGTATGCATGTGGATGTGCTGTTCATCAACGGCCCGCAGCGTAAGCTGAACTACTTCACAGGCATCTTCCGCTACATCTGGTGGATGCTGCGGCGCGGACGGAGGTACGACCTTGTTCACGCTCATTACGTCTTTTCTGGCCTCATCGCCCGCTTGCAGTGGCGATTACCCGTTGTCCTGACACATCATGGCATCGAGGTCGTCTGGGGCTGGCAAGGTCCTTTGTCTCGTTGGGTGTCTCGCTGCATGGACCGGGTCATCGTGACTTCCCAGGCGGTGGCCGATTCCCTGGGCCAGCCTGGCGTCACCGTGATCCCCTGTGGCGTTGACCTGGACCTTTTCCGGCCCATGCCGCAGGCTGAGGC
>JAKLPW010000389.1 GCA_022013675.1 Anaerolineae bacterium
CCGCTGCCATGATAGGCCCCATCATTAAGCCGCCAGTAACCGCGCAAGAAGGTCCACTGGCTGATGGCACCGTACTCATGCCGCTCCTGCGAGAAGTCATAGCTAAAACGCGGAGCTCCGCCCCAGTCCAGGGAACCCAGCAGCACATTGCCGGTCCAAGGCTCGCCGTTCACGTTGCGCAGGGCAACACCGACCTCCGAGAGACAGGCTCCACGCAACTCGGGGATCTGATAACCCAGGCCATGCCACTGTCCTGGCGTAAGGGGCACTCCCTCACCCTGATAGTTCTGGCTCCCGTTATCGTCGTGGACGTAGAGCGCAGCACGCAAGCAACTGGGCGCGTCAGCAGGGATATGGAGTCGAGCCCACACACGCTGGCCAGGATAGATCGTGGGAGAGAAGCTAGCCCCGTAGTAGTTAGCACTCAGTTCCTCCAGGTGATAGTAGGTCTTGACGAAGAGCCGCACCTCGCCTTTCTTATTCAGCTTGCGCACGGTCGCCTGCAGCGCGCCACCGTCGCCCTGAGGGACCTGCCGGAGGGCTATGATTCTTCCGCGCTGTCCCCGGTGAAGCCAACCCTGAGTCGCACCCGCGTAGCTGAAATGATACCGAGGTTTGGCCGAGGCGGCTGGCTCCTCGGCGATCTGCCGCCCCAGCGCGCTGAAAAGATCAGCGCAGGCCGGAATGTCCAGTAGGTTGCGCGTACCGATGACGCTCGCCGCTACCAGCACGTCGTTCATCGGCTCGCGCCACCGCATGGGTATGCCATCCAGGCCCACGGCCACACCCATTATCGCGCCCACATTGCCCACGTTGCAGTCGGTATCCCACCCGGCCATGTTGGCGATTTGGATGCTTCGCGAGAAGTCGCCTTCACCGTAGAGCAAGGCCATTGCCACTACAGCGGCATTGGGGATGATGTGTACCGGGCCGGGATAGCGGTCATACCCAAAGTGCTCGGCGATAAAGCGGTAGGCGGCGTGCCAGTCATCAGGCTGGTCGCGGTAGAAATCGAGTACGGCATGCACCACGCGGGCATATTCGCTCTCAGATGGGATCATTGCCAACCCGGCTCCGATCAATCGGCACGGATCGGCCTCGCTGAAAGCCCGGCTGACCAGCGCAGCGATGAACATCCCCCCGTAGATCCCGTTCCCATCGTGCGAGACGCTGGAGGCGCGAGCGGCATAGGCGGCCGCTTGCTCTGGGTTGTTGGGAGACACCAACCCCCAGATGTCGCTGAAGATCTGGCCGCCGATCTGCTCCGCCAAAGCCACACCATTGAGAGCCACGGAACCCGATCGAGGCGCAGGGATGCCGGCGGCCAGATTGAGGTAGGCGGTGTGCTCGGTGGAAAGGCCGTACCCGCCCCACCAGAGCGTGCCGCGCTGATCGCCCAGGTAATTGAGCCAGGTCTCGCCTATCTCTGCTGCCGTGACATCCGGCCCGTACTCCTCCAGGGCACGGATGAGGATCATGGGCATAGAAGTGTCATCGTCTGGTTTGAACACCTTGCCTGGGGGCAGCGGCAGATAATCCAGGACCGGACCCAGATTATCACGGATTTCCTGATAAGTCCAGCCCTCAATAGGAGCACCGAAACGCACGCCGATGCATTTGCCCAGCCACCCAGCGTAGACCCGCTCTGCGTAATCAGGAAGAATCCCCAATGGGATCATTTCAGTCACCTCTACCCCACTCTTCTATCCAACTCTCCAGCTCGGCATAGCTCCGGATGACCACTTCCGCCTCTGGATACTCAGGCTTACGATCATCATGGACTCCAGCATAGCGAACTGTATGCATCCCCACCCCCCGCGCGCCGGCAACGTCCGTGCGCCGTAGGTCGCCCACGTGAACAGCCTCACCTGGCGCGACCTGCAGACCTGTCAGCGTGGCAAGGAAGGCATTGGGATGTGGCTTACTGCGACCTAGCTCATCAGAAAAGGTGATGTGCGAGAAACGAGACAGCAGGCCATCGCGCTCCAGTAGGGAACGCAGCACCCGTCCGGGCTCTACGCCCGTGTCAGAGATAAGGCCAAGCTTGTAGCGCGAAGCCAACCGGGGAAGCACCTCCGCGACCCCGTCCACCGGCAGAGCTGCACTCACGCCTATCTCCTCCAGCCCCACGGCAACCTGGTGGGCTACGATCTCTGGCAAGGCTGCTCCAGCGTGTACCAGGAAGAAACCCAACCATTCGCTCGCCTGGGGGGTGCGTTGCTCCCCCTGCCAGATACTATTCCACGCCTCCCAGGCTTTCTTTGCAGCCCCCGCCACTTGCTCGCCCTTGATGTCCCGGTGACCAGTAGCCAGCAAGACGCCGCGCAGATACTCTGCCCGTAACGACCGGGCAGACTGCTTGAAGTGGTAGAGAGTGCTCCAGAAATCAAAGGTGATCGCCTTAATAATCATCGTCCGTCACTGACCCTTTCGACCAACCGGGCGGCGCACTCGTCCAGGCGCACCCCTTTGAGAAACGGCAGGCAAATCCCCCGACATTCAACCAACGACTCCTCCCACTGCTTGCTGATTGCTCCGGCTCCCTGATAAGTCCCGCAGAGGGCCCCTACCATCGCAGGCAGCGAATCCGCCGACTTGATGATGGTGTTCGCCAGCAAAGTGGCAAGTCGAAGATCGCCAGCACACATCTCGACCATCGCGAAGGCGGCCGGCAGCGTTTCGGGGGCGGCGTTGCCATAGGAGTAGACAGTGTTGATCAATTTTCGGGACAACAGCACCGTCAGATCCTCGGGTCGCTCTGCCGCCGCCAGGCACGCCCGCGCCACCTGGTCGCCGTGAGCAATCCACGAATCAGAGGGGAACTGATCCCGCGCTCGCGCAAGGGCATCATCAAGACAAGCACCCGCACTCAACATTGCTATGGCGGCCGCCATCGCCTCGGCCGCGTAGACGCCATCCTCAGCCTGGGTGATCTGGGCATCCAGGCGAGCTAACTCCACTGCCCGATCAGGATCACCGACGCAGAAGAGCCCCATGGGCACGGCCCGGCACACTGCCGCATCGGCATAGTGCAACGGGTTGTCGTTTCCTGTCGCCGGAGGCTGGAGACCACGCTGGAGGTTCTCGATAGCAGAGCGCTCAGAGAAGCCCGTGTAGATCTCGCCAGCATTGGGGAGCACACGTTCCGTCCAAGCAGCGACGAAGGTCTCCTGCGTTGGTTCACCTTCAGCAGCCAGCAGAGCCTCCAATGTCAGAAGTGCGAATTCGGTGTCGTCCGTGGGCGCAGGTTCCAGCATCTCCGAAGGCTGCCGATGGGTGAAGGGTAGCGTCAGCCGGATGATACGCTGCTGGTTCAACGACTGGTTAGTACGCCACAAGAAATCGTGTCGCCGCTGGGGGAGACGCAGAAACTGATGGAAGAGAGCCGGGAAGCCAATGGCATCCCCGTAGGCCAATCCTAATAGTGCACCGTAGAAGCGGTCATAACGTTCAGTCATCTTCCCTGCGCCTCCAGAGCAACCTGAGCGAGTCGATCAGCCACATTGGCGATGGACTGCCCAGCCACAAATCCTATGCAGCGCCCGGTGGAGACACCAACGCGGGTTTTCCACGAAGCGGGGATAGCTCCTTCGCCGCCATAGGCCCCCGCCAAACTGCCTACGATGGCTCCGATGGTATCCGCATCACGCCCCACCCGCACACCCGCGGGCACGGCCTGACAGAAGTCGCCCTGCGCTGCCAGAAAGACAGCAAAGGCAATGGGCACCGCCTCCGTAGCCAGGTCAGCCCACGGCCAGTAGGGGACGACCAGCGCCTCGGTAATGTCAACAAGCATCTGTTCCAAATCTACCTCGCGTGTTCCAACTTCGCGTGCCCTCTGCAGCACACGCACGGTCCAGGAATCTGATGGCACGGCCTCAATCGCAGCATCCATCATCTCTCCGGGCGATGCCCCGACCATGGCCACACTTATGGCCGCGGCGACGGCCTGGGCGGTGTAGATGCCGTCTCGGGCATTGGAGACACTGCCCAACACGGTAGCCAGATGGGCCGCGCGCTCCGGCCTTCCGGGACAGACGATGCCGGCGGCTCCAATCGCCATGGCAACGCCGTCACTCCACATCTGGTGGCCAAACGCCCCCGACTGCGGGGCGTGAAGTCCCCTTTGCAGATTCCGTGAGGAGATGACGTCACTGAACCCGCCGGGACGATAGGCCCGTCCAGGAGACAGAAGCTTGTCGCGCCACTCGGCCTCTACCTGCTCGCACGTCACTTCAACGCCGTGAGTGAGTAGAATATGGGCGTTGAACAGGGTGAAATCGGTATCGTCTGTGCCCGCCGAGCTCTCCGTAACAAACCCCGTCAGAACGCCGTGGCGGGAGAGGATCTCCTCTGCGCTCAGTCCCTCGCAGGGCGCGCCCATGGCGTCACCGACGGCGGCTCCCAGCAAACATCCTCGCGCCCGTTCTTGCAGTCGCTTGAGATTCAATTCATCCACCGTTCAGTAACCCTACCTTCCATTTTACACCCCGAAACTCCCAAGACGGGCCGGTTTCATTGCCAAGATACTACGAACCATCAATATGACGACTTGTTCTCAGCACCTCTCCCCGCAACAAGTTACGGACTCCTCATTAACATGAGCCAGTCTCGGGATCCACGAAGTCACTCCCCTCCGTATCATGCGCCTTCCTGAACATCCATAGGCCAAGCGAAATTGCTGAGAGAACTCAAGCGCCTGGTGGTCACACTCTCACCCTTGTCAAGCACAGTTCCGGGAGAGATATGCCCTAGCCCTTATCAGATCTTCGGGCGTGTCGATGCAAGGAGCACCACGTCCGAGATTAGTCTCAATTACACGAATGCGAAAGCCGTGCTCCAGTATACGCAACTGTTCAAGGCTCTCTGCCTGCTCCAACGGCGTGGGCGGCCATTTCACGAATTCGAGTAGGAACTCTCTCCGGTAAGCATACAGGCCGATGTGCTCGCGCCACTGGCAGAACTCCTTGTGCCGAGGATAGGGGATCAGGGAGCGCGAGAAGAACAAGGCGTTGTGGTTTTGGTCAGTGACGACCTTCACGGTGCCCGGGGACATGAGTACTTCTTCGCTAAGGATGGCACGGCTGAGCGTAGAGACGACGACGTCAGGCTCGGCCAATAGAGGAGCTACTGCCTGCTCGATCATCAAGGGGTCGATAAAGGGCTCATCACCCTGCACGTTTACGACGACATCAGCACCCAGTGTCTCTGTAACTTCTGCTACCCGTTCCGAGCCACAGCGATGGTCAGAACGAGTCATCATCACGCGTCCGCCGAATCCCTTGACCGCGTCAAACACGCGCAGGTCATCAGTTGCTACGATCACCTGCTCAAGGGCTTGGCAGGTACGCTCGTAGGTATGTTGGATAACAGACTTGCCACCCAGGTCTGCCAGGGGTTTGCCCGGGAGGCGTGTGGAGCCGTAACGAGCTGGGATGATGCCCACGACTTTCATAGATCGCCATCCTCCAAGAGATTCCTCGCCGCTTCTAACATCCGTGTCCGGGATACAGGATGCACTTCCCGCACGATTCTCTCTCGCATCGCTTGTCCCTCTGGAGTGGACTGAGGATAGGACATGAAGTCCAGGTCAACGCCAAGCGCCGTCGACACGCGAGCTGCCAGGAGCGGCCAGGCGATGCCAATATCGGCAACCAGTGGGAGACTGCCAGGCAGCCGGGCAAAGCCGGACATCTCCATCCTAAAAGGCACCCCCATCAGCTTGGTCTTAGGCAACCCGTTGGCGATTGCCTGTGAGACGGTGCCGTCCGTGCGTTCGTGATGCCAGGCTAGCTCAAGGTTGGGGTCCAGGTCAATGCGAATGAGTTTCTTGTCAGCCAGCGAATAGGTCCATTGCCCACTCCACTCTGCCCACAGACCATGGCCGGTGTAGGTCTCAAAGGGGCCGTCGTGGATTTCCTGCGTCAGAGCAACGGCCGATTCAATGATCACATCGGCGCTGCCCAACAACCGAGCCACGCGGCTGGCTCGCTCGGTAATCGTCATGCTGTCACCAACGGCGAGCCCCACAGCCCCTCCGCCAATAAGCTGAGGTATCCCGACAAGAACAGGAACTCCACGCCGGGCCCCAGCGCCAATCATCGTCATCGGATCGGCACCGAGACCAACGACAACCTCCAGCGGCACGCTGGCCGCCGCTGCCAGTGCCTGGGCCTCACGTGCCAGCCGCTCCGTGCGATAGCCCATAGGATAGGCCAAATTGGCAGCGGCTTTTATGATGTCCTTCCCGGGAGCAGCCAACAAGTTACGGTAGTACGTCTCGTCGAAGGGTATCTCGGTGCGGATCTCTTCGAGGAGATCATCAGAAATAATGCTGGCCTCCAGGATGGAATCGCGAGATGGCGATAGGTCCACTCCAGGCAATTCATTGGTGTGGACACGATGTACTCTATCCAGTGTCCCTCCCATCTCGTGGCAGATCACTGCCGATGACGTGATGACACCATCGATGATCCCCTTTCCTATGAGGGCAGCGATAAGCGTGGTGACACCTTCGTGCAAGTTTGGGCCGCTACCTACAACTGCGACCACCTTCCCACCATTCTCTTTAGCTCGCACGATAGCCGCCGCCGACTGTTCCAGACGACCGAGGGTTTCTTCACCCAGGGCAGTCTCCAGTGAGCTTAGGACATGTCGTTCCAATTCCATATGTATTCACACCTTCACCGTATGACTTCGAATCACCACAGGGTTGCTCTGAGGGTCGGCCGCTCCCATACAAACAACTCCTCCGGCTATAATAGTCCCAGCAATCGCAGTCTATCCTGGGCAACAGTGATCATCTCTGGCGTCGCTTCGGGCAAAGGAGGCCGCACAGGACCGCCTTCCAACCCCCGGGATTCCAGGATCCGCTTCAACAGGGAAATGCTCCGTCCATCATGCAGCGACTCTCTAACCTGGTCCAGTAGTTCCTGCTGTCGACGAGCACCATCATGATCGCCCTTCCAGAAGGCTCGCAACAACTCGACTACGACCTCGGGAAATACATTGGCGTTCCCCGAGACGCTTGCCAAAGCACCTGCTTGCAGCGCCTGCAAGAGAAGCC
This sequence comes from Anaerolineae bacterium, assembly GCA_022013675.1. GTDB lineage: Bacteria > Chloroflexota > Anaerolineae > JAKLPW01 > JAKLPW01 > JAKLPW01. Next base: position 7,067 of record JAKLPW010000389.1, read on the forward strand.
CATCGCTGCCGCAGATCACTTGAAACGTGCCTTCCCTCAGACCGATGAAGCTTGAGAGGGAATCCAGGTCCCCCGAACTGTCTTTGATACCAATCACATTGGCGCACTGCTCAATGATAGCCTCGACTATAGGCCGCGAGAGTGCGTTGCCGGCACACTGTGGGATATTGTAGAGAAAGAGAGGTGTATCCACCACTGCGTCGGCAACACGACAGAAATGTTCAATGAGTGCGTTCTCCGATAAGTGATAGAAATACGGCGTAACCACGGAGACAGCCTCCGCTCCACAAGTCCGTGCGTGCCGGGCCAAGTCGATCGTCTCATCAGTAACTGGCGTGCCCACGTGGGCCATCACTGGCACTCTACCATCTACTGCCGCAGTCACCACCTCAACCACACGCTTGCGCTCTGCAATAGACAGTAGAGGCCCTTCGCCGGTGGTGCCACAAGGCATTACACCGTGAACATCCCTACCAACCAGCCTCTCCACGAGTGCTCGAAGAGAGTCCTCATCGATCTTCTTGCCGCGCCCTGTCAGAGGCGTCAGTAGCGGGACAATGACTCCGCGGATAACCAGAGATTCATCCATGATGGATCAGGGCTCCTTATGCAAGGCTACGACTCTGCTTCTTCCACTGCCTCTACTATACATGTATACATACCAGTGCCCTGTGTTCAAGACCGTTGTTGGATCCAGGCCTCGTTCACGACAACGTGTTTGATATTCTCTCTGCAGTTGGTGTACGTTACGTGGATGTACCCCTCCCGATCCTGAGCAATGGCGGGGTAAGAGAATTCAATGCTATCACTATTGTCCAACCGAGTCGTCAAATAGGTGAACTCTCCTTCTCTTGTTTCCAACGAGCGAACGAACGGCCACGTCACCCCATCGTCCAGCGATAAAGCAATGTTCAGTGGAGTTCTATAGCGATAGTTATCGGAGTCATTATACACCAAAACCAGGCCGCCACTTTCGAGCCGAATCATGGCCATCGCAGAATTCGGGTTGCTGAAAGGCCCTGGCTCCGCCAGTGTCCAGGATCGCCCGCGGTCGAAGGACCTGGATTGCCAGCAACGCCCTCCCTTTCCAGCAGTACGCATGTAGGCCAAAAGACTGCCATCGGAGAGCTGAACGACGGCGGGCTGCTCGTTGTGCGGATCAGATACAATCTTCCCAAGTTGCTGCCATGTCCGGCCACCATCCTCGGAAACCATGAAGATCGAATGTCCCTCGACGTTGTCGCTGAGCGGGAACAGGATCGCACCAGTGTCCAGCACCACGAGGTTATTTCTGGTCGTCCAACCAGCATCAGCTCTGAACACATTATCTGGCTCCCATGAAGCTCCGTAATCCGTTGACCTCATGCTGTCGATGGTGCAATGATACCACTTGTTGCCCTGCATGATGAGGTAAAAGAACCACAGGATGCCAGAGGGTGTCAGGAACAGGACTGGGTTACCTACTGACTTGTCCGGCAAGTCCACGACAACCTCTGGCGGAGACCAAACACCATCCCAGGCCCGGTACCGGCTCAGTAGGATTACGACATCGGCGGCCTTCTCCACACTTCCGGCATAGAACGCCGTCAACAGGTCACCATCTGGCAAGCAGACAATCGTCGAGGCATGACAAGAAGGATGATCGGGCAGAGAGGAGAACATCTCCTCGGCATGGTAGAATGGCTGAGTATTCATGTATGCTCCTATGACTTCTCGCGTGGCGCACGGAATCTCGACGTCACTCCGACATGGGGAAACTAACGCATGCGCTGGCGGCAGGGCTGCTGGGAAGGACAGACCAAGGCCCTGAGGGGTATTCCGTGTCAGATCCCGACTATTAGTTCAGCAATCTGTTAACCAGCATCTCCACGAAGCGCTGAGGCTCTACGCTGACAGAGATGCTCATGTTGGGCTCCCCACAATGCTGAGGAACGAGACTCAACACACCATCTTTCATGCGCACCGCGACACACATTCCCTCTGTCTGAATATACTCATCAGTGTATGCCATACTCAGCGTAACGGGGTCATACATTGGTGTAGAGTCTCGCCCCTTCCTGCGCAAGAACAAATCGAGCATCGCCACCACCCCGCGCAGGGCTGGACAGTCAGACTCGGCTAAGCGAGCACGATGAGTCTGGGTCAAGCGA
>JAKLPW010000390.1 GCA_022013675.1 Anaerolineae bacterium
CGCGACATTGGCATAGGACGGGCCAATATACAGCACCTGGCTGTTCCGCAAATATGCTCGATCAAGCTCTTCGGTATTCTCAATGAGGGAAGCGCCCGGTAGGCCAAAGATGATGCGATCGCCCAGTTTGTCCACACCAATAAAGCAGGTAGCGGTTGGCCGGTCGGCTTCCACGATGACCCCGCGAGTGTCCACCCTTTCCTGCTCAAAAGCTTCGAGTAACATCCGACCGTTCTCGTCATCGCCTAGCTTGCCCACAAAGCCAACGCGGCGGCCAAGCCGGGCAATTCCCACTGCTACGTTGGCTGCGCTCCCTCCGGGAAACTTGGCATAGGAATAGGCCAGGGCAAGGCTGTCCCGCTGCGGCAACCTCTCCACCTGTGCCACCAAGTCAACCGCTGCCCCGCCGAGCACTACTACGTCCAAACTTATTATTGGATCACTAGTCATTTGATACTCACCGACGGCTGCGTAACCTTGCTCCTACTCGATCGGTGCTGGTTATGGATGTCTAGTACGCTTAAGGCTGCGTCGTATACAACGAGACTGGCCGGAAAGGGTATGGACGATCATTTCGTCTCCCGCTGGCGGAATGCTTTGATGTAGCGCATAGCGTAGTCATCGCGGCCTAGCATTAGATCAGTTGAGAGGATGTAGGAACGTGTCTTAGCCACATCCGCGATGGGGCAGTTCACACCGGCGGCGATAGCCATGATCACGAAGGCCCCGTTGACTACCTCTGGTTCAGGCAACCCAAAGGAGACGTTGCTGATCCCCAGCGATAAGTTGACTCCCAGTTCCTCCTTGACCATGCGGATTGCTTCCAGCGTGATCCACGCCGCTCTAGAATCGGCTCCCACGGCGAGGGCCAGGCAGTCAATGAGGATGTCCTCAGGAGGGATTCCCAGCGCACCGGCCCGCCGGACGATCTTCTTGGCAACCGCTAGCCGCCCCTCCGGCGTGGTAGGGATGCCCTCGTCGTTCATGCACAGACCAACGATGGCCCCACCATACTCCACCACCAGTGGCAGCACGCGCTTGAGGCTGGCTTCCTGACCGGTGACAGAGTCGATCAGTGGTTTGCCTTCGGGTGCTAACTCCTTGTGTACGGCCAGTGCCGCTGCCATTGCCTCAGCGTTGGGAGTATCAATACAGACAGGCACGTCCACCGTCTCCATTACCAGCCTGACGGCTCTGGGCAACAGGTCCACTTCATCTACATCTGCACCACCCATGGTGACGTCCAACACATCCGCCCCAGCCTTCACCTGGTCCAGTGCTTCCTGGCGGATGATGTCGTCCAGGTCACCCGCCAATAGGGTCTCAAGTGGCTTCTCGTGAGACAGCACCAGAAGATTGATCCGCTCGCCCACAACGACCGTCGGCCGGCCATCGCCGATGATGACTTGCTGGCCCCTTCCTTCGATTATGGTTTCCATGATGATGGCAAACTCCCTGATGCAACACCCTTGTCGGGACACACTCACTTGTGCACAGGTGTGTGTTGAGAATAGGATGAATAGTCGCCGCTTGTGCTATCTGCTGTGGCTAAAACAAGCCTGCCGGAGGGCGAGGTTTCAACCCTCGCCCTCGCAGCAGGACTGGCAAGCTACGAATGTTATGCAATCTCCTCTTCGGCTTCTTCCTCGTACATCATTTGCCCAACAATGACACCGATCTTGGGCAACCCAATCAAGAGCGGTGTGCCGACGATGGCCGCGCCCAGCGAGAAGAGGATACGCTGCGCGGGAGCGATCACTAACACGGCCATCCATATCTCCTTGGGCAGTTGGTACATGATCAGCGCCCAGATGTTGCCAAAGGAGCTGTTGACCGTGACACTGGCCAGCGCCGCCAGGAAGATACCGGCAAACATCTTCCTGCGTTCTTCGTCACCGATCCAGGTCGGCCAGAGAGACAGGAGAACACAGGCAATCACACCGGGTGCGTAGTAGGCGAAAGGAACGAACCAAACTTCTCGGCCCAGTGGGAACAGGTACCATGCCAGACTGAAGACGACGATCGCGCCCAGTGGCACGTACCACTTTTTCTGCATCGCAAAACCAGCGCACAGCGCTCCTAGAGTGGGGATCAGGAACGAGAGGGGGCCGAAGACAACGGTGTGAGGCGCGATGAGTTGACCAATAAACGCGCCGATGGCGGCGCAGATGGCGCCAGCTACGGGACCGAACAGAATACCGGCCAGCGGTACTAGTGCATCGCCGACGCTGAAGGTAGCTCCGGTGCCGATCACTGGAATGGCGGGGAGCAGTGTCGCGACGGCAATTAGTGCTGCCCAGACGGCGATTACAGCTGGGTGCGTTGAGATATATGAGGTTTTCTTATTCATTGCAAATTCTCCTTATTAGGTGTGTTAAGTATTTAGGACACAGACATTGGAGCGCCTACCTTCTCGCGCACAGTCGCTGGATCTTCTTTTTCTGTCACCTCCTTTCCATATACACGCAACAACGTGGAGCACGCACGGCCGAACTACTTCCAACGAGCGACGCGCTTGACAAGAGAGATGATATCCATAACCTGCGTGGGGCTTTCTAGCTGCCCGCGCGTGTACTGCAGCTGTGTAACACAGGCCGGGCAGGCGGTCAGCACAATCTGCGCGCCCGTTGACTCAACCTCGTGAAAGCGCTCCTCACCCGTCTTGTCGGTCAGGTCAGGATAGTCATAGCGTATAAAAGAGCCCGCGCCGCAGCAATAGGCGTCCCTTCCGTGACGTGGCATTTCCCGTAGACGCATACCTGGCATTGCTTCGATGATGGCGCGTGGCGCGTCGTAGATACCCAACCCTCGGCCCAACGTGCATGGGTCGTGATAGGTGACCACGGCTCCGGATTGGTGGACGTCGAACTGAAGTCGACCAGTTTCAACCTTGCGAGCAATCTCCTCCGCCACGTGGGTGACCTCAAATGGAAGTGGCTTTCCCAGTACAGCAGGGACGTCCTCGCGAAAAGTTCGCATGCAGCCGGGACACTCAAAGATGACCCGTTCGACGCCCAGATTTGTGAGGGCGTCAACGTTGTGGCGCATTACCTCTGCCGCGCGCTCATGTTGGCCTGCTGCCATGAAAGGGTGTCCGCAGCACCACTCGTCGCTGAGCACCATGAAGTCAAGGCCCGAAGCGGCCAAGACGGAGTAAGTATCGCGGGCCAGCGTGCGCCGTACATACGATGGGGTACAGCCGACAAAGAAGGCCACCGGCGCGGTCCGATCCACTCGCGAGTGATCCTTTAGCCATGAGAGGCGCTTCTCGTGGGGCTTGTCGTAGATGTTGTGCGTTTTGGTTAGGCCCTCGACGACGTCCGCCAGTGCCGGAGGGATTAGCCCACGGTCAGCCAGGTCCTCGCGCATGGCAGCGTAGATCTTGATCGTATCAATATACTTGAAGCACATTTC
>JAKLPW010000391.1 GCA_022013675.1 Anaerolineae bacterium
GTCTTGCTCCAACGATATTTGACAGTCTTTCGCAAAGCTAGTAGATTAAGTGTAGAATAGCGATCTCGACTACGAGGGAATAGTAGGTACCCCCAGCGGCGGAGACACGGAGATCGCAGTGGATTCTCCAGGTGTGCTCCGCGCTCCTGTAAGAGGATGCCTTGTGGCCAAAATGAGTACTGGGGAACTCGTTAGTAAGAAAGGGAGAGTAGCGACTCGATGGATTTTCAAGAAGTCATCATGCGTCTCGAGCGATTCTGGGCCGATCATGGGTGCCTGATCTGGCAACCGTATAACATCCAGGTAGGCGCCGGTACCATGAATCCGGCCACCGTTCTGCGCGTGCTGGGGCCGGAGCCATGGAATGTGGGCTACGTGGAGCCATCCATCCGCCCAACTGATGGTCGCTACGGAGAGAACCCCAATCGGTGGCAGCAGTTCTATCAGTATCAGGTCATCCTAAAGCCCGATCCGGGCAACCCCCAGGAGATCTACCTGGATAGCTTGCGAGCGCTGGGCATCGACACCAGGGCGCATGATGTGCGTTTTGTGGAGGACAACTGGGCGTCCCCAGCCTTGGGAGCCTGGGGGCTTGGCTGGGAGGTGTGGCTAGATGGACAGGAGATCAGCCAGTACACTTATTTCCAGCAGGCGGGCGGATTCGAACTCGATCCCGTCTCCGTGGAGATCACCTATGGCCTGGATCGCATCGTCATGGTACTCCAGGGCGCTCAGGCTATCCCCGACATTCGTTGGCGCGGCGACATTGCGTATGGCGAGATCCTTCTCCGGGCGGAGGTGGAGCACTGTACCTACAACTTCGAGCAGGCCGACGTCGAGCGTCTGACCCAGATGTTCACGCTATTTGAGGCCGAGGCCCGAAATGCCCTCGATCGCAAGCTGGTCATCCCGGCCCACGACTACGTGCTCAAATGTTCTCACACATTCAATGTACTGGACGCCCGGGGCGCTATCGGAGTGACGGAGAGGGCGCGCTACTTCGCCCGCATGCGTGACCTGTCGAGGGACGTGGCGAAAGCCTATCTGGAGCAGCGGGAGGAAATGGGTTTTCCCTTGCTCAAGCGCAAGGCGAAGACAGAGGAAGAGCCCTCTCTCCGTGGAACCCCGGTCTCCGAGACTGCAACACCCTCAAAGTCGCTGTTCCTGTTGGAGATAGGAACTGAGGAATTGCCCGTCGGTGACCTGGCCCTGGGAATCGAGCAACTTGAGAACGCGGCAAGGGGCATGCTCGCCGAAGCTCGACTGGAATACGAGACCCTGCGCGTGACAGGGACCCCGAGGCGGCTCGTGCTCAGTGTGTCGAACCTGGAGGGGGTTCAGAAGAGCGAGGAGCGGATAGTCAAAGGACCGCCTGCGCGCGTCGCCTTCGATGCCGACGGGAAGCCAACCAAGGCGGCCGAGGGCTTCGCTCGGAAGCAAGGCGTGGCGGTAGATGATCTCCAGATCCGAGATCTGGATGGTCGGGAGTACGTGGTCGCAGTGGTATTGGAGGAAGCCAAACCCGCCGGGGAGGTACTAACAGAGAGCCTGCCTCGGCTCCTGGCTGCACTACGATTCCCTCTGGCCATGCGTTGGAATGAGAGCGGCGTTTCCTTCTCGCGACCCATCCGCTGGCTGGTGTCTTTGTTGGGCGAGGAGACAATCCCCTTCGAGTACGCGGGCGTGATGAGCGGACGTGTCTCTCGGGGTATCCGAACGGAAGGATCCCCAGACATCGTGCTGAAAGATGCCGGTGACTATCAGGATACCATGCGCAGTGCTGGCATCATCGTGGAGATCGCTGAACGGCGCTCTATGGTACGCCAACAGGCCCTGCGACTGGCCAAGGAAGTCGGCGGGGAGATTCCAGATGATCCGGCTCTTCTGGAGGAAGTGACCAATCTAGTGGAGTGGCCCGAGGCCATACTGGGCAGTTTCGGTGAGGAGTACCTTCGCTTGCCTAAGCAGGTTCTGATGGCCGTGATGAGGAAACACCAGCGCTACTTCCCCGTAGTCAAAGATGGGGAACTGTTGCCCTACTTCATCACTGTGGCCAATGGACAAGGACACGATATTCCCGCGGTGCGACACGGCAATGAGGAAGTACTGAGAGCGCGCTATGCTGATGCGGCCTTCTTCTTCAAGGCGGACACCAAGATGAAGCTGGAGGAGTTCCTCCCTCGCCTGGGCACGCTCACTTTTCAGGAAGACCTGGGCTCCGTGCTGGACAAGGCGGCGCGTCTGGAGAAGCTCGTCCCGCTTCTGGGGAAGATGCTGGAGCTTTCCGACGAAGAGGTACGGGTGGCACGGCGGGCCGCACACCTGTGTAAGGCTGACCTGGCCACACAGATGGTGGTCGAGCATACCTCCTTGCAAGGACAGATGGGCCGTGACTATGCCCTTCTGTCCGGGGAAGAGGAGGCCGTGGCTCAAGCCATCTACGAGCATTACCTGCCCCGCTATGCTGGGGATGATCTTCCCGAAAGCCTCGTGGGGATCGCCTTAGGGCTGGCGGACAGGCTCGATAGCCTGGCAGGACTCTTCACCGTTGGTCTCTCCCCCAGCGGTTCAGCGGACCCCTTTGGGCTGCGGCGTGTGGCCCTGGGTGCTGTGCAGATCATGATTGGGCGTGAAATCCCGCTTTCCTTCCATGATGCGCTGCAAGAGGCTTTAGCTCTTCTTCCCGTCCCGGCCGACCCTGATGTTCTCGATGAGGTGGAGACCTTCATACGCCAGAGGCTGCAACGCTACCTGCTCGATCAAGGGTATCGCTACGATCTGGTAGATTCCGTGCTGGCCGAGCGTGGCGATAATCCCTATCTGGCCGCGCGCACAGTCGAGGAGTCCAGTCCCTGGGTGGAGAGAGGGGATTGGATGGACCTGCTCAATGCCTATGCCCGCTGCGTGCGTATCACGCGGGAGTTCGAGCGCACGTTCGCGCTTGATCCCGGGGCCTTCATCGAGCCGGCGACTAAGGCTGTACATGAGGCTTACGTGACAGCTAGTCAGGCACTAACTCCGCAGGATGGTATTGGAGTGTTGTTCGAGGCCTTGTTGTCCATGATCGCGCCCATCAATCTCTTCTTCGATGAGGTCCTGGTGATGGACCTCGACGAGAAACTCCGCGAGAATCGCCTGGCCCTGCTCCAGCGGATCGCTGGGCTTGCCGACGGCATCGTGGATCTGAGTCGGATGGAGGGTTTCTAGACCGAGAACTGACCTGTATTTGCTGCACAAGTGGTCGAGAACGCTGGCGTGGGACGAGTTGCGCCCCAAACCAATACGCAACCTCATCCCGTCAATTTGACCATGCCAGCGTTTCCCGTATAATACGTTAGTGAAGCATTGCCGACGTAGCTCAATGGGCAGAGCAGCGGTTTTGTAAACCGCAGGTTGCGGGTTCGAGTCCCACCGTCGGCTCCAGTGGTCAATAGGCGCCGGCTTGGTCATGACAGAGCAGACTCAACGCTTGATGTAGGTATGTGTAGAGTTTTTCATTTGGGCAGGTACCCAAGTGGCCAAAGGGGACTGACTGTAAATCAGTTGGCTCAGCCTTCGGAGGTTCGAATCCTTCCCTGCCCATAATTTTGTGTTGGGAGGGCTACGTGTTTGGCATGCCATAGCCCTTTGCGGTGCCCGCGTAGCTCAGCCGGTAGAGCACGTTCTTGGTAAGAACGGGGTCATGGGTTCAAATCCCATCGTGGGCTCCAGAACAATTCATGGCCTGCGTTTGGGCAACTACGTTGGGTTGAAGGAGGACTAAGATGGCGAAAGAGGTATTCAAGCGAACCAAGCCGCATGTAAACATTGGGACGATTGGTCACGTAGATCATGGCAAGACGACTCTGACGGCAGCAATGACGAAGGTGCTGGAGATGAAGGGGCTTGCCTCTTTCTTGGCGTATGATCAGATTGATAACGCTCCGGAGGAGAAGGCTCGGGGTCTGACGATCTCGATTTCGCACGTGGAGTACGAGACTGAGAATCGGCACTACGCGCACGTGGATTGTCCGGGACACGCGGACTACATCAAGAACATGATCACGGGTGCGGCGCAGATGGACGGGGCGATATTGGTAGTTGCGGCTCCGGAAGGGGCGATGCCGCAGACGCGGGAGCACATATTACTGGCGCGGCAGGTAGAAGTGCCAAGCATGGTGGTGTTTTTGAACAAGACGGACCTGATGGACGATCCGGAGTTGTTGGAGTTGGTGGAGTTGGAGCTTCGGGAGTTGCTGGACGAGTATGGGTTTCCTGGGGATGACATACCGATCGTGCGAGGGTCAGCCTTGCTGGCTCTGGAGTCGGAGTCGACGGATCCGAATGCGCCGGAGTACGAGCCGATCTGGGAGTTATTGCGGGTCATAGACAACTACATACCAGCACCTGTA
>JAKLPW010000392.1 GCA_022013675.1 Anaerolineae bacterium
AAAGCCGCTCTTGGACGAAACCCGAACCGGACTCATCCCGCGCCAAGGGAAACTCCTCGCAGCAAAGAAGAGAATCTAGTGAGCACACCTCAGGCAACCCATCAAGCAACCACGTCACCTTGCTGGGAGACAATCCGCAGTGCTGTGCGATTTGTGGTATCTTCGGCTCCACCTCTCCCTGAAGCCTTAGATCCTCTACAATCCTTTTTACTTTACTAACGCTCTGCTGTACGTGAGCAGGAAGACGAATGGTGCTGCCTTGATCGACAATGGCTCTAGTGATTGCTTGGCGAATCCACCACGTTGCATAGGTCGAGAATTTGTAGCCAAGCCGAGGATCAAACCTGTCGACGGCCTTGAAAAGACCGATGTTGCCCTCCTGTATGAGGTCGAGCAAAGGTAACGCTTCGTCGCGATAGCGCCAAGCGATACTGGCTACAAGCCGCAGATTAGCCTCTATGAAGCGCCTGCGAGCTCTCTGCCCATCTGCAATCTCCTCTCGCAACCTAGCTTGCATCCATTCGGGGACAGCCTCATCTCTCAAGTGGGCTCGTGCACTCCGGCCGCGTTCCATCAGCTTGGCTAACTCAACCTCATCTTCCGCAGAAAGCAAACGGATCTGACGAACCTCAAGCATGTATAGTTGATATAGGTCCTCTAAGTATTCTGGTTCTTCCGGCAGATCCACATCCATAGCCACGGCTTGGATGGCTTTGAGGACCTGCTTGACGGGAGCCGCAGGAACGATCTCAATCCCCAGATCGATAAGGCTGAGACACAACGAGTCGATTTCATCGAGGTGTTCTTCCGTTTCAGCAAAGAGGCTGTTGATCTCCTGGTACGTTACGAAGCCCCGCCCCTTGCCTTGTGCTATGAACTCTTGGACGTCCACATTTGCCTCAACGAGCGATCTCCCTTCGCCCCAATCTCGCGTGGGTAGCACACCGCGCCACCCCGCCCAGCACATCCCGGCGACTAGGCCCGCGGGGTCAACACACAGCGAGCCGACCACTCTTCGGGATCCACTTCCGTCTGGTGATTGGCTCCTCTTCCTCCGCGCTATCCTCCTTGGCTAGCTTCGGCTGCGAGTATGTGAGGGCTACGGTGACGTATTCGTATGATTGACCCTATTATCATAGCCCGGCTTGGGGAGAAAGTCAAGTGCTGCGCGCCAAACCGGCCCAGGATGAATCCAAGGCCTGGTACACAAAACGCGTTGAAACAGGCCACACCCTGCACCAGTATCCCCTTTGCGCCCTTAGCGCCTTTGCGTGGGCTCCAAGCATTTTTCCCTTTCAGACAAACCTTTCTTCCCACACCCCACCATACACCAGTCAGCCCCACACCTCATACGCCGTCGTACCTGCGTCTTTGTCACCCTGTGAACCTCTTTGCGTCCCTTGCGTCTTTGCGTGAGATCCAAGCCGGACGGCGGGAGGACAAGCGCCGTTATGTTCACTTTGGTTTTGTGTTTTTCTTGACAAATGTAAAGATTTGTAGTAGAATACCAATGAAGCGGCATCGTAAAGCCTGGTGACCTTGGCCACTCGGAGAGTGGACCTAGCTGGTGCTGAAATGCGCCGGGATAGACTGAAATCGGGGCCCAGGGTGAGCCGCTTTTCCTTTTTCCCTCTACCAGAGACGCCTACTGATTACTTCTTCGATCACCACTTTTCCCGAGATGATATCATAGAAGCGGGTGTCACCTCGCTCGTACTTCTGAAAGAATGCCCAAGCGATGTGGTCAGCCGCCTGCAACTCCTTCGACGCGATCGAGTCCTCTTGGCGGATCATTACCACCTCTTGTGGCAAGTCCGCTATACCTTCCCGGATCTCCTTCTCGAGCCTGTAGCGCAAGTGCTTGGCCGTGTAACGTTTGTCCAGGTACACGTCCATGCGCGGCCACCTGGCAACCGCCTCTCTGATCGTCACGGTGACGGCCTCACGGTAGATATCCTCCAGATCATCCGGCGGCCTGGCGATGTGCTGTTTATCCACCACCACCGCCAAGATGGCGATGGGCTTGTTTGCCAAGGCTTGCAGTAGATGCTGGACAACGTTCTCCTGCGAGCTACTGGCTTTCATCTCTCCGGAGGCCAGGCTCGTGCCGTATTTCTTGAGAGCTCGCTTCATGGTCAGTTCGATCGGTCGAGCCTTCGCCGCGCTCAACATGGCAATCACCAGGAAATGACTGCCCGAAAAGGGGTCTACAGTACCTGACTCATCAACGAAAGCATATCGCAACGGGTGCCTCACTCTACTAGCTCAACCTCTACTTCATCGAGATCTCACGCAGCCGAATCTCTCAGCGCATCGAGGTTTCGCTGGATCTGCCACTCCAGCCCGTGGGCCTCGGAGTTCAGCAGCCGCAATTTTCGCTCAGTTCAGCACGGGGGTGAAGTACTCGGAGGACCGGAGGCGCGAGTTGGCCCGCAGTTCGTCCGCTGCGTCCCAGAGGCGCTTCTCGATCTCGGTATTGTTGGCGGGCATAAACAGTCCCTTCGAGTTGCATGATCCCTGGATGAATGCGCTGAGAGCGCTTGGCAACGTGTCTACTTGACTATTGTACGGATGTATCGGAGCCTGTCAACCGGAAGGCTCCATGCTACTTGCAGAACAGCGTGAAGGGGGCAGTGACCAGGGGGGAGTGGGCAGTAGTCAGTGAGCAGTGGATAGTAGGCAGTGTGCAGTAGTCAGTGGACAGTGGGTAGTGGGCACTGACCACTGACCACCGCCCACTGAAAACTGACCACTGCACACCGACCTCAATTACCGAGAGGGTAACTGTAGCCCCTTGACAAATTCCCAAAATGGGATATAATGGAAAGAAGACACGATGCGCATCATCGCCAAGCGAACGCTGCGGGAGTTCTGGGATAAACTAGCGCATCGAGACGCAGAACAGCCTCTCAAGGCCTGGTATGCTGAGGCAAGAAACGCGACCTGGTCGACGCCCGCCGACATCAAAGCTCGCTACCGGCACGCCAGCATCGTCGGCCAGCATCGCCGGCAACAACCGTGTCGTTTTTAACATAGCCGGCAACAAGTACCGCTTGGTGGTCGAGTTTCACTACAAAACCGGCACCGGCTTCGTGCGCTTTATCGGCACGCACAAAGAGTACGACAGGATTGATGTGGAGGTGGTGTGATGGAACCCAGGGTGATCAAGACAGAAGCGGACTACGAGGCCGCATTGGCCTACGTGGAGACACTGATGGATGCCGCACCCGGTTCGCCCGAGGAGGAGAAACTGGAGGTCTTCGCCCTGCTGGTCGATACGTACGAGCAGGCCCACTATCCTATCGACCTGCCGGACCCAATCGAGGCGATCAAGTTCCGCATGGAGCAACAGGGACTTCTGCAGAAGGATCTGGCTTCCTACCTGGGCAGTCAGAGCAGGGCCTCTGAGGTGCTGAACCGCAAGCGTCCCCTGAGCCTTAGCATGATCCGCGCGCTGCACGAGGGGTTGGGCATCCCGGCCGAGGTGTTGCTGCAGGAGCCCGGTAAAGAGATCCCCGAAGGCCGCTACGATCCGCGGGACTACCCGTTCACGGAGATGCTGAAGCGCGGCTACTTTGACCCATTCCCAGGTTCGTTGCCACAGGCTCGGCTGCGCGCGGAAGCGCTGCTGGTCGATTTCTTCTCCATCTTCGAGGGCACGAACACGAAGCCTGTCTTCTGCAAGCGCACCGACCACGATCCGGACGTGAACGCGCTGATGGCGTGGCAGGCGCAGGCGCTGCGGCTGGCGCAGGCCGAGGACCTGCCCGACTACGATCCAGCATCCGTTGACGATGCAGCGTTGCGTGCCCTGGTGCACCAGAGCTATTTCCGCACCGGCCCACAGAACGCGCGCGAGATGCTGAACCGCTGGGGCATCCATCTGATCATCCTGCGCCACCTGCCGAAGACCTACCTCGATGGCGCGGGTTTCATGGCACCGTGGGGGCGTCCCGTCGTCGGGCTGACCCTGCGCTACGACCGCCTGGACAACTTTTGGTTTACCTTGCTCCACGAGCTGGCGCACGTGCGCCTGCACCTGGACGAGGAGGGGGTGGCCTTCTTCGACGAAACCCAGCGTATCCAGGCTGCACCTGGCGACGCGTCCAAGGACGTGCGGGAGCGGGAGGCCAATGCTCTCGCCCAGAGGATCCTGATCCCTGAACAGGCCTGGGAGCAAGAGCGCTCGACACTGCTATCCGATCCGTCCAAGCGCGCCGTGCGGGATTTGGCAGAGGAATTGAGTATCTCCCCGGCGATTTTAGCCGGGCGTATACGCTGGGAGACAGAGGAGTACACACAATTAAGGCCGCTGGTGGGTACTCGGCTAGTACGGGAGCAGTTTGAGGAGTACAGGGTAGGTCAGTAGGCAGTGAGCAGTGGTCAGTGAATAGTGGTCAGTGAATAGTGGTTGGTGACCAGTTGGCAGTGGCAGAATGGTCACTGGTCACCGCCCACTGGTCACCGCCCACTGACCACTGACCACTGACCCCGAAAGGAGCGACGATGGCTGTCAAGAACTACCGTGAGCTTGTCGCCTGGCAAAAGGCGATGGACCTGGCAGTCAGTGTATACAAAGCGACAAAGAGGTTTCCGAACACAGAGATATATGGCCTGACTTCACAACTGCGGCGGGCGGCAGTCTCTATCCCATCCAACATTGCCGAAGGTCAAGGTCGACACACCACGAAAGCGGTTCTACGATTCTTGGGCATTGCCTATGGGTCTCGGAACAAAACAGAGACGAGAGACGCAGATCATCAACTATCTGAAAGCCACTGGCATCAGG
>JAKLPW010000393.1 GCA_022013675.1 Anaerolineae bacterium
CTTCTGCGTGCCGCTGTAGACCACGTCCAGCTCCCACTCGTCCACCTTGACCGGGCATCCGCCCAACGAAGTCACCGTGTCCACCATCAACAGCGCGCCGTGCTCGTGGGCCAAGCGGCTGATCTCCTCCAGTGGCTGCAGGACGCCGGTGGACGTCTCGGCGTGGACCACGAACACCACCTTGACCTCATCGGCCTTCAGCGCCTGCTCCACCTGCGCCGGATCGACGGCGCGACCCCATTCCGTGTCCAGACGGATCAGCTCGCCGCCGCAGCGCTGCGCCATGTCGCACATGCGCACCCCGAAGTAGCCATTGACGCACACCAGCACCTTGTCGCCGGGCTCGACCACGTTGTACATCGCCGCTTCCATGCCCGCGGTGCCCGTGCCGGAGACCGGCAGCGTCAGATAGTTCTCGGTCTGGAAGGCATACTTCAGCAGCTCCTTCGATTCTTCCATGATCTCGAGGAACGCGGGGTCCAGGTGCCCAACGATGGGTGCGGTCATGGCCCGCATCACCCGCGGGTCGACGTTGCTCGGTCCAGGCCCCAGCAGCAGCCTAGTGGGTGGGTTGAGTTCGCCGTAGGTCTTGGCCATAGTTCTCTCCTCCTGAGTGTAACTGTATTATAGCTAATACTCTAATACCCGTCCGTTGTGCTCATTTGTCAGCCCAAAGACCTTATCTCCCGACCAGTTGTGGAAGGAAAGATAGTCGCTGCCATTTGACTATTCGACGACAACCCCCTTTTTCAGGATGATGTTGGCATACAGCGCCATCTCACCTGTGGCGACCACGGCATAGGCATTCCTGGCTCTCTCGTAGAATGCGTATCTCTCGATGAATTCGAACCCAACGGCCTGCGCGTCTCCTTGGGATGCGGCTGCGTGCTTTGATACGATCTGTTGGTACTCGTCCCAGATCTCAGGCTTGTAATCATGCCCAGGCACCACGTCCATGAGCGCCACCGGCTGATCGACGAAGGTGTCGAGGGGGAATAACCTGAGAATTGCGTCCAGCAGATCAGGAACACCGTGCCCATCAGCTCTGAGCAGCCTCTGGGCCAGGCTGGCCGCGGGAAAGTTCCCGTCGGCAATGACGATCTCATCGCCATGGCCCATCTCCATGAGGACCTTTAGCAGCTCCGGTGATAGTATGCGAGGGATTCCTTTTAGCATTTGTCTCCTCTAGTAATGCTTCTTCTCGTTCGCAGATTATCGCTTGATTCTTGCTGAGCCAAGCTCGCCAACGGTTCCTCGTTTGGCCTGCGGTACATGGCTGGGCAGGGATATCCTACTGAGTGTAACGTTTTGGCAGCAGATAGCGCAATGCCGCGGCTATGCCGCGGCATCGCGGTGATTCGTTGTTATCAGGATTATACCACACCTGTCAAGTGCCAGGTAACCCTAGGGTGCACGCAAAGGTTGTCAGTGACTTCAGGTGGGGCGAATGACTCGTCCCATCAAGAGACTCGTCCCATCAAGAGGGGAATCAGTGATTGAAATCACCGCCTGAACATGAGAAGTCGCCTCAGCGACCAGGGAAAAGAGCCTCACGGCCCGCGCTGCCGAGCACAGGCAAAGAACCTGGGATGTCTAGCATTGGCAACCTGACAGATTCTGCGTGCACCCTTCTGAAATCGCCCGGCATGCCGGGTCTTGGCTGCCTGACAACCTTTGCGTGCACCCCGGCCTTCTGAGCCAGGTCCGAATCTTGCCATCTTTGAAATCAGGTTCGCGTTCCTTCATGTGGGATTGGTCCCGTGGGGCAGTTAGGGATCTCTCGTCCCATAATACCAAACGGAAGGTGTCCCTGTCAACGGGGAGTCCGGGCAGGGCCGTGCTCTGCTGCCCAGGTGGAGGACGGTGCCGACCCGGCCTGGTGAAGTCAGCCCCTATCTTGACAAATAGTCTGAAGTAGGCTAGAATCGACTTATGATGCCTAGACAGATAGAAAGAGGGACACCTATGCCATTGACCAGGGACGTGCTCACGCCGCAAGAGGTGGCTGAGTATCTACAGTTGGCTCCGGAGACGATCTATCGCTACATCCGACAAGGAAAGCTCGTGGCCTCCAAACTGGGCCGCCAGTATCGGGTGCCAAAGGAGAACGTGGATCTCTTTCTTCTGGCCACCTCCACTGCCGGGGAAGCGCAACTGCGCACCTTCTCGAGAACGCGGATAGGGGAGTGGCTCGAAGAAGATCAGATCGATCAAGAAACGAGCACTATCGGAGAGCGGCTCCTGGACGGGCTCCAGAAGTCGTGATATGAGAATCAGCCGACGTACATCTCTCTTCTTCGATGCGTCTGTCTTGGTGGCAGGGGCCCATTCGCCAAGGGGGGGCTCTGCGCTTCTCCTGGAGGCCTGCAGGGCAGGTGGGTTTCGAGCGCAGGCCACCTTTGCCATCTTCCTTGAGGCCCTCCATGCTCTGAGAGGATTCCCCCAGGAGAGCCGCCGGAGATTCTACCAGTTGCTGATAGAGGTCAACTGGGAGCTTCTTGCGGTACCTCCGGCGGAGATTCTTGAGGAGTATCGCCGGTACATTGACCCCAAGGACGTTCATGTCCTGGCGGCAGCGGTAGAAGGAGGAGCTGACTTCCTGCTCACCCTCGACCGTAGACACATACTGGCCGCGTCGGAGGCGGTGGAGAAGGCCGGTCTTTCCATTATCATCCTGCGGCCGGGCGATTTCATCCGTCAGTACTACCCCGAACACGAGGACTATCCTTGCCTTCCACCTCCCCGAACCCAGCCGCACTGAGCACTTTCCTGTAAACGACAGCTCAGCCTACTCTTGCTGATACCTGCGTTCCCGCCATTGACTCGAGACGTTCTCGCAGTCTACTATGGGAGTGCAGGTTGGTGCCGACGTGCACCAGCTTTGCACCGGCGAAGGAGGTGACGGTCTATTCAAGCAGTTCCTGGTTTGCTGATAGGTGCCATACTGGTGGCACTCCTGGTGGCCTTGATCCTGAGTTTGGGCGGCAAGAGAATCGGCGGTCAGTAGCTGTATGCGCTCGTGAAGCGCGGCCCTCCAAACCGGGTCTTGATTTTGGCCAGTAGATGTGATAGGCTGTATATAAATGATCGAGCGCAGGCCTGAGCATCACAACGCCTGAGCGGTGAAGTTCAGAGAGGCCAAGGGCACGAAGATCCGTGTCGGGATGTTCGAGGTGATCCTGGGGAGGACCCAGAAGTCGAATCGAGAGTGTTTCGATCAATTGGCGCGCGGCTTGGACATGGTTCTTGGCAAGACATCTGTTGTAGCGC